>NZ_JBHTKI010000009.1:0-85123 GCF_042675885.1 Metaplanococcus flavidus
TGTATTAGGCACGCCGCCAGCGTTCGTCCTGAGCCAGGATCAAACTCTCCATTATAGAGTAGTTGATTGCTCTTGTACTTGCTGGCGCATCGCCGTCCGAAGACAGGCGATTCGCTTTGATCTGCCGAAGCTGATCAGTAGTAAGTCACGAACCCGAGAAGTTCGAAGGCTGTGCTCCGATCGCCCGAAGGCGACCATCGCAAAAGCCGTTCTCGCGCCAAGGCGCTCGTGACGTCTTTCGTTGACGTTTTGCTGTTCAGTTTTCAAGGTTCAAAATTTAGCATCCTGTAAAAGCGACTTCTTTAATTTAGCATCGTCGGTTGCAGGAGTCAAGCGTTATTTATTATTCTAAAAAAGCTTAACCTGTTCAAGCGACATTTAATATCATAATACGTCACCTCCTTGTTTGTCAACGATAAAAAGGATTAAATCATTCTCCGTTTAAAATTCTCCATATTTTGCCTCGCCGGATTACTATCCAGACTTATCATGCGAATCTCTTCTCTAATGAAAGAAACAATTTGTCGATGGACAAACCGTTTCTGAACACATAATTTTTATTTAGCACCTTTCACGTAGTAATAACGATGGAAAATCCCTTCGCTCTTGGTCATGACCCCTTCGATAAATACCAATTTTTTATCTACGAGGTATTCGATGAACACTTCAAGGTCGGAAGAATAGTTTTTCAATTCCTCCTGCTCGTGAAGTTCCTGAATGGTCCAGCTCTTCTTCTTCGACATCACTTCCCTGATGTGTTGTGCTCCATCTTCTGTCCGGGAATGAATCAGAAATTCGCTGGCAAGAAATAGCAGCTCAAGTCTTTTATCAATCGATTCATCGCTGAGCACCAGTTCCTCGTATAATTTATAGATGGATGGCTCTATCTTTTTAACTTGGGACCACACTGTAACTTCAGGAGGCAATCCGTTTTCCAAAACCGAAAGACGCGCCAAATGATGTAAGGATTCAATAACATGTCGATAGGCGTCAAGATAATTTTTCTCTTCGAATAGGACTTTGCCTTCGAGGTATCGACGGATGAGTTTAGCAAACTCAAGCCCCATCTTAATTTTCCTGCCTGTAAACGGATATTCCTTAAGTTCGGTTATCAAATTCTCCATGAATTCATTTCGATCGTAAATGATTCGTCCATTAAACAACCAGTCAACTACTTTCCGGTTCGTACCCAGCAGCAGCCATTTTTGCATCTGCTTCTCAGTGATGATGTGCATCGCCGCTTTTTTTTCACCGTACGTATAATGCTTTGTAAAAACAGGCGTTTCGTTTTCCTTCGTAATGATCAGCAGTATTGAATCAAAAGTATCTGTGTTGGGGCTTACTTTATCCCGCTTTTCAACAAGCACTACGCCAAGCGTACTTTCCTGGCTCGCTCGTTCCTGGTAAATCGGCCTTAGGATTTGTTCCATTTTATTTTCACTCCCTGCAATTTCAGGCTTGTACCGGGCTTCCCCTTTTTCTATCAATGAATCTATTCTTGTGATTTTCACAACCGGCAAGGGTTCTGGTCGCAGAATGCGATTGAATTGGTACTGCTTTTCTCTATTTCGACATATTTCTCGCGATTCCTTCATGAGAATTGCATTAACACTTTTTCACATTGAATATGATATAGTATGATTGATGCAAGGAGGAATAAAACATGAAACCTTATAAAAATAAAATCAACCGCATAAGAACCTTTGCGCTGTCATTAATTTTCATCGGCATCGTGATTATGTATATAGGTATTTACTTTAGAGAGCAGCCAGCAATTATGGTCACCTTTATGTTGCTTGGAGTTGTAGCCATTATCGGAAGCACCGGTGTTTATGCCTGGATCGGCCTTCTTTCGATGAAAACTGTTCCCGTTGAATGTCCAAGTTGTGGACGTCATACAAAAATGCTCGGTCGTGTCGACATGTGTATGCATTGCCGCGAGCCATTGACGATGGATCCTTCCCTTGAAGGTAAAGAGTTTGATGTCGGATACAATAAAAAAAATTCCAAAGTATAAACAAAATCCGTCAGTGGATCTTTCACTGACGGATTTTTGCATCCTAAATATTTCGTGGAATATAAAAAAGCGGGCATAGAAATCTATGCTCGCTTTCTTATTGAGCCTTTGCTGAACCAGTAAGACAATTCTGGCATGTACCATAAATTTCAAGTCGATGGTAATCTACCTGAAATCCGGTGACATGTGAAGCCAGGTGTTCGACTTCATCCAATCCGGGATAATGGAAATCAACAATTTTCCCGCAATCATTGCAAATCATATGATAATGATCATGTGTGACAAAATCAAAACGGCTTGATGAATCTCCATAAGTCAATTCTTTCACGAGACCGGCTTTTTTAAAGACACGTAAATTATTATAAACAGTTGCAACACTCATATTTGGAAAAGATTGTTCAAGAGCGCGATAAATGTCATCCGCTGTCGGGTGCGTTGTTGAGTGAATCATATACTCCAAAATCGCGTTGCGCTGTGGAGTGATTCTGACACCTGTAGACTTCAAAGCATCAAGCGCGTCTTTCAATAAAACGTCAGACATCGCCGTGCACCTCACTTCATAAAGATTCTTACTTTATAATCGTTACAATTAGTGTACTCAATATGGAAGGAAGATGTCAAGAAATCACTATAAGCGCGCCGCTGGAAGAGTCTTATGAATCTTTATTTTCTCTCACTGTGCAATTCGTTTTCTTTGCTGCCCAAACGCTGGTTGATAAAGCGCGCTGCGACAAAAAGAAAATCAGAGAGCCGGTTAAGATAGGCGAATACATGAGGCGACGTCCCTTCCCCGATTGTGGTGGCAAGGCGTTCCGCTCTTCTCACTACGGTACGGGCAACGTGGAAAGCAGCACCGGCGGGATGGCCGCTCGGGAGGATGAAATTGCTTAATGCAGGCAATTCCGCATCATACTTGTCGATCCATTTTTCCAGCTTACCTGTATCTTCAGCAGTCAGCTTCCACTTCACTTCTTTTCCGGCGGGTGTAGCCAACTCTGCCCCCACATGGAATAAAGTCGTCTGGATCTCGTGAAAAATCTCGCAGATTTCTTCCTTCTCACTGAAAAATTCAGCGTTCAGATGGGCCAATGCCAAACCGATCATCGAGTTTGCTTCATCGCAGGTTCCATAGGCTTCAACCAGGACATCGTTTTTCGGTACGCGAGAGCCATATATAAGAGATGTAGTGCCTTTATCTCCTGTCTTCGTATAAATCTTCATAGTTAATACCCCTTTTCCATATTAACGAGATTTGTCGGCTCATTCTCTCCGCTCAACCATTTCTTTAAGTTCGGCAGGAAAATTTCCATAGCCCGCTCCAGGTATTTTTCAGATTTTCCGGATACATGGGGTGAAATCACAATATTATCCAGACTCCAAAAAACATGTTCTTCGGGTAATGGCTCCTGTACAAAAACGTCCAATACGGCATATGAAATCATTTTATTTTGCATTGCTTCTATAAGAACTTCCTCTTTGACAAGATCTCCACGGCCAAAATTCATAAAAATTGCATCTTGTTTCATTGCCTGGAAATGCTCGAGGCCGAGCAGATATTTCGTGTCCGATGTACTCGGCAATATCGAAATGACCATATCGGCTTCAGGCAATTTCGCCAGCAACCCATCAAACGAAATCATTTCATTCATATATTCCGCCTGATTTCCTGAACGGTTGCAGCCGATGGTGATAACGCCAAAAGCTTGCAGCAGCCGGCCTACCTCAGCCCCTATAGCCCCGGGCCCCAAAATTAAAGCAGTTGATCCTCTAAGTTCGGTTGAACGGAATTGTCTCTCCCATTTATGATTTTGCTGGTTTTTGTAGATATCAGGCAGTGAGCGCTTTAAGGCGAGCAGATGGCCCAGAACCGATTCACCCATCGGTGTTTTATGGATGCCCCGTACATTTGATACCGTAATTCCCCGTGCGGCGATTGCTTCATGCGGCATTTTTTCCACACCGGCACTGAATACCATAATCCACTTTAAGTTCTGTGCTTGGGCAATAGCCTCTTCATCCAGGTCCTCACCGTACGTCACAAGGATATCTGCTGTCGGCAATTTACTTTTATCTTTATAAAAAAAATGAAAATCGGCATCCGGAAATTCTGTGATGATTTGTTGCTGCATTTCTTCTTTCGGTACAAACGTAAATAGAATTTCCATGAACTTTCTCCCCCTATGCTTTGCTCAGGTCTTTCACTGTTTCCAGGACTTCCTGAATATGGTCTGTCACTTTGACTTTACGCCATTCTTCAATAACCGTCCCTGTGGGATCGATCAGGAAAGTTGAGCGCTCAATCCCCATAAACTCCTTGCCGTACATTTTTTTCTCAACCCAAACGCCATATGCCTCGGATACTTTATGATCTTCATCCACAAGCAGCGAAAATGGCAGGCCGTGTTTACTGATGAATTTACTGTGCTGTTGTTCGGAATCTGCGCTGACGCCGAGAATCACTGCCCCCAGTTCGGAAAAGTCTTTTTCAGCATCCCGGAAATCACAAGCCTGTGTGGTGCAGCCAGGCGTCATGTCTTTTGGATAAAAATACAGCACCACATATTTCTTACCGGAAAAATCTTGTAAAGAAACAGTTTCCCCGTTTTCATTTTTCATAGTGAAATCTGGTGCATGTAAACCTTTTAATGTGGTCAATACCATCACTCCTTCTCTTAAGTCTATCGTACCTAACTGGAGACGCAGTTTCAATTTCTTTGGCGCAAACACATAAACTTGTCTACAATATAGAATAGACATTATGTAGGAGGAATTTATCCAATGAACCATACAGAATCAAATAAATTGCATAAGGAAGCACTCGAACATATTGTCGGTGGTGTCAATAGCCCTTCTAGATCGTTCAAGGCTGTCGGCGGCGGATCGCCGGTAGTTATGGAGCGAGCAAAAGGTGCCTATTTCTGGGATGTCGACGGCAATAAATACATCGATTTTCTGGCAGCTTATGGACCAATCATCACGGGTCATGGCCATCCACATATTACAAAAGCCATTTCCCACGCTGCGGAAACCGGCGTATTATACGGAACACCTACACGCCACGAAATAACTTTCGCCAAGATGCTGAAGGAAGCGATGCCCAATATGGATCGGGTTCGTTTCGTCAATAGTGGAACGGAGGCTGTTATGACAACTATCCGTGTATCCCGCGCCTACACCGGCCGCACGAAAATAATGAAGTTTGCCGGCTGCTATCATGGACATTCGGACCTGGTACTCGTTGCAGCAGGATCAGGTCCCGCGACACTTGGAACACCGGATTCAGCCGGGGTACCAAAAACGATTGCTGAAGAAGTCATTACAATTCCGTTTAATGATCCGGCAGCTTTTGCTGAGGCGATGGAAAAATGGGGTCATCAAATTGCCTGCATCCTGGTGGAGCCGATAGTCGGTAATTTCGGCATTGTGGAGCCAAAAGAAGGCTTTCTTGCGGAAGTTCACCGGATAGCGGAAGAAAAAGGAGCCTTAATTGTATACGATGAAGTAATTACGGCTTTCCGCTTCCATTACGGTGGTGCTCAGGATATGCTGAACCTCAAACCTGATCTGACAGCGCTTGGTAAAATCATTGGCGGCGGCCTTCCAATCGGCGCTTATGGTGGGAAAAAAGAAATCATGGAAACTGTCGCCCCGCTCGGACCAGCCTATCAGGCAGGCACGATGGCCGGAAATCCCGCTTCGATCCAGGCAGGAATCGCCTGTCTGGAGGTTCTTCAGAAAAAAGGCGTCTATGAAGAAATGGACAGACTCGGTGAACGGCTTGAAAAGGGCATCCTGAAAGCTGCACAGGATTTTGATGTTACCATCACTGTCAATCGCCTGAAAGGCGCTTTGACCATTTACTTCACCGATGTGACAGTGGAAAATTATGAACAGGCTGAAGCTACAGATGGAGAAGTCTTCGGGCGTTTCTTTAAATTAATGCTCCAGCAGAGTATTAATCTTGCTCCCTCCAAATATGAGGCATGGTTCCTCACGACTGAACATACGGAAGAAGATGTGGACACAGCGCTGCAGGCTGTACGAAAGGCTTTCAGCCAGTTGTAATAGGCAATAAAATAAAGGAAGAAGGGATTCATAAGTTATGAAATTAGGTGCACGTATATTAAAAACCGGCGTGGCTATTTCAATGGCCTTGTTTTTAGCCAACTTATTGGAATTGCCTTCTCCTGTCTTTGCAGGCGTAGCGGCAATTTTCGCAATACAACCTTCCATATACAGGTCGTACCTGACCCTATTGGACCAAATATATGGCAACCTCATCGGCGCAACGATAGCTGTGCTATTCGTATTGACCCTTGGCAGCAATTACCTGACTATCGGACTTGCCGCCATATTGGCAATTGTCGTCATGCTCAAATTAAAGCTCGAAAATACTGTGCCACTGACACTTGTCACAATAATCATCATCATGGATTCGCACACCAGTAATTTCCTGTCATTTGCGTCTCTGCGGTTTTTAACTGTCTTATTGGGTATTTTCTCTGCATTTATCGTCAATATGATTTTTCTGCCACCAAAATACGAAACGCGTTTGTTCACATCCATCCATGAAGTGAGTGAAGAAGTCGTCCGTTGGATTCGCGTATCCATCCGGCACGCATCCGACCATGCTTCAGTGAAAGAGGATATCGACCGTTTAACTGATAAACTCGTTAAAGTCGATCAATGGTATTCCTTTTATAAAGATGAAAGAAGCTATACGAAAAAGCAGCAATATACTAAAGCAAGAAAATTAGTGTTGTATCGCCAAATGATCGCCACTTCCAAAAAGAGCCTGGAAGTGTTAAAAAGGCTGCACCGCTTTGAAAATGAATTGACTGAACTTCCCGAGCAATTCCATATGATGGTGCAGGAACGGCTTGAAAGCCTGGCCAGCTACCACGAACAGCTGTATATGAAATATGTTGGCAAATTAAGGCCGGAGCATAGTGAATCATCAGGCAATGATGCTTCCGTGAAACGACATGAAGTGATGGCGATCTTCGTCAAGGAAATCAACATCGCTCTGGAATCGGAAGACAGCGACTTTTCTGTTTACCATTTGATGCATGTCCTTTCTGCCATCCTCGATTACGAGGAACAGCTCGAGCATCTTGATTTATTGATCATCGCTTACTTGAATTACCATGGTGATGAAGTGGATGAAGATCTGGAAAATGTCATTTGACGAATTAATTTAAATTCAAATAAAAACGTGCAGGGGATAAAATCCCTGCACGTTTTTTTATGATTTCATGCGTGGATCAAGTGCATCCCGCAAGCCATCGCCCATTAAATTAAAGCCCAGAACTGTAAGCATAATAGCCAGACCCGGGAAAATCATCGTCCACGGGGCATTGGTCAGAAAAGACCTGGAATCAGCAAGCATCTTGCCCCATTCCGGAGTTGGTGCAGATGCCCCAAGCCCCAGGAATCCAAGTGCTGCCGCTTCGATGATTGCAGTTGCAATCGCCAAAGTCCCCTGCACAATAACCGGTGCCATCGAGTTCGGCAGAATATGCGAAAACAGGATTCGGCTGTCCTGCATGCCAATCGCTTTGGCAGACATAATGTATTCATCTTCTTTTATGCTCAATACTTTCGACCTTATCAGCCTGCCGAAGTTGGGAACATTAATGATTGCAATTGCAATCAAGGCATTTCGTAAAGACGGTCCCAGTACTGAAACAACTGCAATCGCAAGAAGGATACTTGGGAAAGCGAGCATGATATCAAAAATCCGGGAAATGATGGTATCTACCCATCTGCCGTAATAGCCAGCCAAGATGCCGAGAAAACTTCCGACAATTACTGAAGCGATTACTGCTAAGAATCCTACCCATAGAGAAATTCTCGCTCCGTAGACAACACGGGAAAGAATATCCCGGCCAAAATCATCGGTCCCCATCCAATATGTTGAGGAAGGAGGTTGAAACCGTTGGGTCAAGTCTTGTTCATTGATGCCCTGTGGCGTAAACAGTGGACCGAAAATAGCCAATAGAATAAAGAAGATTACGATTCCCATTCCAACTACAGCTACTTTACTTTTGCGGAAACCGCGCCATGCTTCTTTCCAGGGCCCTGCCACTTTCTGCATTTCAATATCTTCATTTTTTACTGTCGTGTCATCCATTATTCTCCCCCTTCCTAATCATATTTGATGCGCGGATCCACTAAGCTGTAAAGAAGATCGACGATTAGATTGATCATAACGAATATGAAGGCGACAATCAGAATGCCCGACTGGATTACCGGGTAATCCCGGAAGCCGATTGCTTCATATATATACCTTCCAATTCCTGGCCATGCAAAAATTGTTTCTGTCAATATGGCGCCACCAAGTAATAAGCCCATTTGAAGACCAATGATAGTCATGACAGGAATGATGGCATTTTTCAATGCATGCTTATAAACGACCCAAAACATTTTCAAACCTTTTGAACGGGCTGTACGAACATAATCCGAACGCATGACTTCCAGCATGCTTGACCGCGTCATCCGGGCGATGATGGCCATCGGAATAGTAGCAAGTGCCGTTCCCGGAAGTATCAGATGTCGCATCACTGTTGCCAGTTGATCGAATTGTCCCGTGATCAAGGTATCGATAATATAAAAACCTGTTACCGATTCTATCGGATCTCGCACATTCATGCGGCCGGAAGTTGGCAGCAGATCCAATTCAATAGCAAAAATCCATTGATTGAGAAGGCCCAACCAGAAAATCGGCATTGAAACACCAATAAGTGCAATAATCATAGCAAGATAGTCGAACCATGAATTCTGGAACCATGCAGAAATGATTCCCGCATTAATTCCGACGATAATGGCAATGATAACTGCAAAAACGGATAATTCGATTGTTGCCGCCAAATAAGGCCATACTTCATCAACTACCGGAGTTCTGGTTCGCAGCGACTCTCCCAAATCTCCGGTAACCAGTCCTTTCAAATAATCAAAATACTGGATATACCATGGATTATCCAATCCTAACGTTGCCCTCAGAGCCTGAATGGCTTCCTCAGAAGCCTGCTGACCAAGAATTACTTGAGCCGGATCACCAGGTATTGCACGAATGATCATAAAAACGATGAATGTCATTCCGAGCAGAACCGGAATCAATTGCAATAGCCGTTTACCAATATAGTGAAGCATTTCTTCACCTCTCCATCTCTAACAATATGTATAGAATAATTTAAAAAAGAGGGGAGCCAGTTTGATCTCCCCTCTCGAAAAATCTACTCCAGATTCAAGTCAACTGTTGATAATTTATCTGAACCAGTTGGGTGTGGTTTAAAGTCAACCACATTGCTGCCACCAGCAAGTAATGGTGTAGAGTGAGCAAGTGGAACCCATGGTGCATCTTCGTGAATGATTTCTTGAGCTTGCATATACAATTCGTTACGAGCATCTTCATCGACTTCCGTCTGAGCTTCGATCAGAATGTCATGCAATTCCTGATTTTCGTAATATGTGTAGTTGTTTGAACCAATATTATCCTGGTCAAGCAATACATACAGGAAGTTATCCGCATCACCGTTATCACCAGTCCATCCTAATAGGAAGGCATCAGCTTCACCGTTTGCAGCTTTTTCAAGATATGTGGCCCATTCATAGGAAACGATGTCTGCAGTGATTCCTACTTCTGCCAAATCACTTTGGATTGCTTCTGCAACTTTTTGGCCATCCGGCATATATGGACGCGGAACAGGCATAGCCCATAGTTCCATTTCAAATCCATCGCCAAGACCGGCTTCTTCCAACAACTCCATCGCTTTTTCAGGATCGTATTCATATCCTTCGATGTCATCGTTATATCCGCTGATTACAGGCGGCATCGGGTTTTTCGCAACTTCTCCACGACCTTCGAAGAATGCATCAACAAGGGCCTGTCTGTCAATTGCATGGTTCATCGCCTGACGAACCAATGGATCGTCGAAAGGTTCACGTGTGTTAGTTAAACCAAGGTAGCCGACGTTCATAGATGGACGCTCATAAATTTGAAGGTTCTCATCAGCTTCAATAGTAGCGGCATCGGATGGGTTGATCCCATCTGCCAAATCAATTTCTCCAGCCAATAATGCGTTCAAACGGCCAGAGTTATCTGGAATTGCACGGAAGACGACTTCATCCAATTTCGGTTCGCCTTCAACCCAATAATCATCGTATTTCTCGATACGTACAGTATCGTTACGATTCCATTCAACGAATTGGAATGGTCCCGTACCTACAGGATTGTCACCGAATGCATCGCCCTGCTCTTCAATTGCTGTAGGAGAAGCGATACCGAACGGGCTCATTGCCAAGTTTTTAAGGAATGGAGCCATCGGACGTTTCAATGTGATAGTGACTTCATAATCGCCAGTTGCTTCCACCGACTCGATTACGTGGCCTTCATCATCACCAAAACCGCCAAACATAGACCCGTAGTACGGGTATTGATCTGCATCTCCTGCAGCCCAACGGTCAAAGTTTGCCACAACAGCTTCAGCATTGAAATCTGTGCCATCATGGAATGTTACGCCTTCTTCCAAAGTGAATGTGTAAGTTAATCCATCATCTGCGGCAGTCCAATCAGATGCCAATCCCGGTTCAAGTTCTGTATCCTGCTCACCGAAATTGACAAGCGTATCAAAAATGTTCTTTGTAACTTTAAATGATTCACCGTCTGTAACAGTGATAGGGTCCAGTGATACCGAGTCTCCACCACGTCCGAAGATCAATACTTTCTCTTCTGTTGACTCCCCTTCGTCACCAGTTTCACCGCTGTCGCCTTCTGATTCTTCATCTGTTCCGCCATTACAGCCGTAAAGTACTGTCGAAATCAGCAAAAGCATCAGAAATGCAAGTGATAGAATTTTCTTGTTTCCCAAATTAACCCCTCCATTTTTGTTTATTATCATTGCGGTCTGCTTTCCTCGTAAAGGTGGCAGGCCACATAATGATCTTTTTCAACTTCCGCGAAAATCGGTATCGTCGTTTCACAAATATCCATTTTAAATGGACAGCGTGTGTGGAAACGGCAACCACTCGGCGGATTAGCGGGACTAGGCACATCCCCTTTGATAACCACTTCTTCCCTCTCGAAAGCCGGATCCGGTACGGGCACTGCAGTGAGCAATGCCTGTGTGTAAGGATGCAGCGGCTTTTCGTAAAGGTCCTCGGTATCAGCCATTTCGGCCATGTTGCCAAGGTACATTACGCCTACACGGTCACTGATGTGGCGAACCACACCGAGATCATGTGCGATGAAAATATAAGTCAGTTTCAGTTCTTTCTGCAGATCCTGCATCAGATTCAACACCTGTGCCTGGATTGATACATCAAGAGCTGAAACGGGCTCGTCAGCAATAATGAGTTTCGGATTTGTCATCAACGCCCGGGCAATGCCGATGCGCTGGCGTTGTCCGCCACTGAATTGATGCGGATAACGTTTTGCGTGATAACTGCTTAATCCTACGATTTCCAGAAATTCGTGAACCTTTTTTTTGCGCTCTTTCGGGTCACCGATATCATGGACGTTCAAAGGTTCCATTAATATCTTTTCAATAGTATGCCGTGGGTTCAGTGATGCATAAGGATCCTGGAACACCATTTGGATATCGCGGCGAGCCTTTCGCATATCACCGCTCGAGAGAGATGTAAGCTCCTGGCCGTCGAAAGTGACTTTTCCTTCAGTCGGTTCCAGCAGCCTCATCAGCATTCTTCCGGTAGTCGACTTGCCGCAGCCCGATTCTCCGACAATGCCAAGAGTTTCCCCTTCCTTAACGGTAAATGAAATATCATCGACGGCTTTAACGTAATTGTTCACTCTTCCGAATATACCTGATTTAATAGGGAAGTATTTTTTCAGGCCTTCAACTTTTAACAATTGTTCTGTCATGCTTCTCTGCCTCCTTTGGATCAAATAGGAAGCACCTTGTCTGATGCTCTTCAGTTGTTTGGTACAGCGGCGGTGTTTCTTCAAAACAGCGATCGAATGCAAATTCACATCTCGGGGCAAAACGGCATCCGGTGTTGATTGTACCCGGTTTTGGAACATTGCCTGGTATTGAGTAAAGCCGCTCTTTTTTGAATCTCATATCTGGAACAGATTCCAGCAGCCCGCGTGTATATGGATGTTGCGGATCTTTGAAGATATCGGCGACCGCCCCTTCCTCGACCACTTTGCCCGCATACATGACCACTACTCTTTCGCATGTTTCTGCAACAACTCCAAGGTCATGGGTGATTAGCAGGACAGCCGTGTTGAGCTCTTTATTCAAATTCTTGATCAGTTTCAGGATTTGCGCCTGAATAGTAACATCAAGCGCAGTTGTTGGTTCATCCGCAATCAGCACTTTGGGATCGCACAATAATGCCATGGCAATCATGACCCGCTGCCTCATCCCCCCCGATAATTGATGGGGATACTCTTTCATCAAGCCTTCCGGACGCGGCAATCCGACCAATTTCATCATTTCGACCGCACGATTGTAAATCTGTTTCTTCGACCAATCCTTTTTATGGATCTTGACCGCTTCCTGAAGCTGGTTTCCAATTGTATATAATGGATTCAATGAAGTCATTGGCTCCTGGAATATCATTGCTATATCATTGCCCCGGATGTCACGCATCTTCTTCTCGGGCAATTTCGTCAAATCCGTATTCTCAAATAAAATTTCGCCATTGGTGATTCTGCCCGGAGGGCTTGGAACCAATCCCATGATCGACAACGAAGTCACACTTTTGCCGCACCCGGATTCGCCTACTATCCCCAATACTTCACCTTCACGAATATGGAAGTCTATATCATCTACAGCCGGTACTTGGCCGTCATCTGTAAAAAAGGTGGTCTGCAAACCTTTTACTTCTAAAATTTTTTCTCTTTCTACCATTTTGACACCCCTTTTTACCTAAAGATAATTCTGAATATTTTATTTCTTTTAATTATACGGAAATTTAAACTATATGCAACAGTTCTTTTTATAGGGTCGGCTATTAAATTTTTATGAACAAAAAAAGAACCAGCTAAGAATGTCTCAGCTGGCTTGCAATAAACACCTATATTATGGAAGGAACTCCAATTTTATTTGAAATGCTGAACCTGGAAAAGGTTATAATAGACCCCTTTCCGCTTCATTAATTCATCGTGTGAGCCTTTTTCTGCCAATACGCCATGGTCAATAACAAGTATTTGATCGGCATGAGTGATAGTGGACAATCTATGGGCCACAATTAATGTTGTTCTGTCGTTAGCGAGTCGCTCAAGCGAATCCTGGATCAGTGCTTCGCTTTCCAGATCCAGTGCGGAAGTCGCTTCATCGAGAATCAGCATTGGCGGATTTTTCAGGAAAACACGTGCAATTGCGATACGCTGTTTCTGTCCACCCGATAATTTGACTCCCCGTTCTCCCACTTTCGTGTCGTAGCCTTCCGGCAACAAATCAATGAACGTATGGGCATTGGCAGCTTTTGCCGCCGCTTCAACTTCCTCATCAGTGGCATCCGGTTTACCCATTAAAATATTGGCCTTGACTGAATCACTGAACAGAATTGAATCCTGCAGCACCAGACCGATCTGATCACGGAGTGTATGGATGCTGACATCTTTTAAATTATGGTCATCCATATAGATGCCGCCTTCAGTCACATCGTAGAAGCGTGGAATCAGCGATACAATCGTCGATTTCCCTCCACCGCTCATACCGACCAGTGCAACAGTCTCACCCGGTTTAACAGTGAAACTCATATCGGAGAGAACTTCTGAGCCTCCATCATTATAATGGAATGAAACATTGCGGAATTCCAGTTTACCGTCCACGACTTTCAAATCGCGGGCACCTTTTTTATCTGTTACATCATAATCTTCATCGACCAGTTCAAAGACCCGGTCCATCGATGCCAATGATTGCACCAGTGTCGTTGAAGAGTTGACGAGTCGGCGCAATGGATTGTAAAGACGTTCGATATAGGCAATAAACGCTACCATCGTCCCAAGGGTTAAATCTCCCTGAATTACCTGATAACCGGCATAGCCGATTACCAGCAACGGTGCCACATCGGTAATGGTATTGACGACGGCAAAAGCCTTCGCATTCCATTTTGTATGGTCGATCGCCTTTTCCAGAAACTGATCATTGGTATCGTTAAAAATCTTCTGTTCATGCTTTTCCAGTGCAAAGCTTTTGATGATGCTCATCCCCTGCACGCGTTCGTGGAGATAACTTTGGACGTTTGCCAGAGCCTGCGACCGTTCACGGGTCAAATCACGCAAGCGACCGAAAAAGTATTTGACGCTCAACGCATAAAATGGAAATGCCAGCAAGGCAACTATCGTCAATGACACATCCATCGTCAGCATGATGCCAATTGCAATAAGAATCGTCGCAAGATCGAGCCAGACATTCATCAAGCCGATCATGACAAAGTTTTTCGTTTGCTCCACATCGTTGATGACACGCGAAATAATTTCGCCTGCTCTCGTGTTGGCGTAATACCTGAGGCTTAACCGTTGCAGGTGGCCATAGAGATAACCACGAATGTCGTAGAGGATTTTATTGCTTACATATTGTGCATAATACTGGCGGAAATATTCAATCGGCGGGCGCAGAAGAAAGAACACAATTGCCGTTCCTCCAAGCCAGAGGTAGAGCTGTTCCAATTTCTCTTCACTCGACAGCGCTTCCGCTCCGATAATATCGTCGATGACAATCTTAATCAGCAATGGAATAAAAAGCGGAATCGCAAATTTAAATACGCCGATCAGGATGGTCAAAGCTATTTGCCAATAATACGGCTTAACAAAATGCATGTACCTTTTCATGCTGCTTCGTTTCATGGTGCTCAAAATAATCACTCCATTCTTTCTCAAAATGAAAAACCTGTTGGCTGGCAACAGGTTTCCATTTAATCAACGAATCCGGTTTTCTCTGTGAAATTCATACCGGTCCGTCCATACTTCGATGAAGTCCGGGGCAAATGGGCCTCTGCGCTGTTTGATCCAGCCTATCAGCTTTTCAACATTGCGATAGAGAATCTGGTCCGTTACTTCAGGGTAGCCCATCTGTCTTTTATGGTCTTCATATTCGTCTTCATCCAATAATGTGTAAGACATATCCGGAAACACTTTTACATCCAGGTCGTAATCGATGTACTTCAGGGAACCATTATTATATACAAATGGCGAACTGATATTGCAGTAATAATAGACCCCGTCATCACGAAGCATGCAAATGATGTTGAACCAATGCTCTGCGTGAAAATAGCAAATCGAAGGTTCGCGTGTTAACCACGTCCTGCCATCCGATTCAGTGACCAGGGTCCGTTCATTTGCACCGATTACAATATTATTAGTCCCTTTCAAAACAGTTGTTTCCTGCCAGACACGGTGGATTCGGCCGTTGTGTTTGTAACTGTGGATTTGTATCGTTTCTCCCTCTGCGGGAATCGCCATGTCCATCCCACCTTCTCGTCTAAGCCCTTATATTATCTGCTATTTCAGTATTATATCAATCAATTCTGAAAACATACAGTAATACGCCGGATTAACCAAAAAATTACATAACGACCGAACGGCCACCATCTACGATAATCGTTTGTCCACGAATCATATCCGAATCATCGGATATGAGGAACATCGCCGTCTTGACCATATCCTCGATTTCCACCATACGCCCTGCCGGCGTGTTGACACGCGCATCGTTCAACAGCTCTTCCCGGTTCGGAAAATGTTTCAGCGCTTCTGTATCAAGGGCACCACCGGAAACCGTGTTGACGGATATTCCTTTTGGTGCAAGCTCAACCGCCAAATAACGGGTGATTGATTCGACCGCCGCTTTTGATACACCGATCGTCGTATAATTTTCAAGGTAACGGATTGACCCGAGTGAACTGATGCCGACAATTTTGCCACCTTTGTCCATCAGCTTTGCAGCTTCCTGCGCGCCGAACAGCATCGCTTTGGCATTGATGTTCATCGTCCAGTCCCAATGTGATTCTTCAAGTTCCATAATCGGGCGGAGTACACCGGACGCAGCATTCGATACGAACACATCTAATCTGCCAAACTCCTCTTTAATCGTTTCGAACATGCTGCGCAATTTGTCAACGTCCCCTACATTTGCTCTCACCAGCAAGGCTTTGCGGCCTCTTGCTTCCACTTCTTTTACAGTGTCCAGAGCAGCGGTTTTGCTGCGTGCATAATTCACCACGATGTCATAGCCTTCTTCTGCCAGGGCAATTGCCATCGCTTTTCCGAGCCCTCTACTGCTTCCTGTTACCAATGCCACTTTCTGATCAGCCATTTCTATGCATCTCCTCTGCTTGTTAAAGCCGTTTTCATTTTTTGTACCGGACCCGATATCGGCAGCAAATCCATTTCTGCCGCATTGACCCATTTCATGTTTTCGGGAATTTCCAAATTTACACCTTTGGCGATAAAGCCATCCACATTCCATGTTAAATGAGAAAAGACGTGTTTGAAAGAAGTAATTTTCTCCGCTTTCTCCACAGTCCCTTTAAATTGTTCGGACAACCGTTCTTCTACTCCTGGTGCCCCAATACTTTCCGCAATTTCCAATAGCGGGAACTGCCACATATTTGCCAATAGGCCTGTTGAAGGACGCTTTTCCATCAATAGGGATTCTCCGCTTCGAATGGCGACCATTGCATAATTGACGCCTTTATTTGTTTTGGCTTTCGTTTTAACCGGAAGTTCATGTTGTCTGCCTTCGTTAAATGCCGCACAATGCTCACGAACCGGACATAACAGGCATTTGGGTGACGTCGGTGTACAAACGAGCGCTCCCAGCTCCATCAGCCCCTGATTGAAAGCGGACGGATCTTCATGGCTGATCAATGCCGTGACCGCTTCTTCAAATACTTTACGCGTTTTTGGTTTGGCAATATCTTCATCAATCAATAAAATCCGCGATAACACCCGCATAACATTGCCATCCACCGCATGTTCCGGCAAGCCATAGGCAATACTCAGCACCGCTCCGGCTGTATAAGGTCCGACACCTTTCAAAGCCAAAATCTCTTTGCGGCTGCCCGGAACCTTGCCGCCATATTTCTCCGCCACTTCCCTGACACCTGCCTGAAGGTTGCGGGCTCGGGAATAATAGCCAAGACCTTCCCATTGCTTCAGCAAAACTTCTTCATCCGCCATCGCCAAATCGTGCAAAGTGGGAAACTTCTCAACAAAACGTTTATAATAGGGAATCACCGTATCCACACGGGTTTGCTGCAGCATAATTTCTGAAATCCATATTTGATATGGATCCGCAGTTCGTCGCCACGGCAGGTCTCTTTTTTCTGTATGGAACCAATCGATCAAGTCATTTTGAAATTGCTTTTTATCTATATTAATAACGGAACCCTCCATTGATACTAGATTATTTCATTAAAATTAGGGGTATGTAATGAGTAGCAATGACGGGTAATCAAAAAACAAATTACCGTCAGACAGCAAATACTTTTGAAGGGGGATGAGACGATGGATACTGGTACACACCTTGTCATGGGCATCGCACTCGGCGGCCTCGCGATGGCGGACCCCGTCGTGGCAAATGATACCGTGACCATGACCGCAGTCATCGCTGGAACCATCATCGGCTCACAAATCCCGGACATTGATACGGTACTCAAATTGCGCGATAACGCTGTTTATATCCGTCATCACCGTGGAGCCACTCATTCAATTCCAGCGGTTTTAACATGGCCGCTCCTATTGACCGGCGCATTATGGCTGATCTTTCCGGAAGTGAATCTGCTGCATCTATGGCTTTGGACTTTCCTCGCCGTATTTCTGCATGTTTTTGTAGATATCTTCAATTCCTATGGCACGCAGGCATTGAGGCCGTTCTCCAATCAGTGGGTGGCTCTTGGCGTCATCAACACTTTTGATCCGATTATTTTCGGAGCTCATGTCATCGCCTTGATGATTTGGGCATTTGGCGCTGATCCGGTATGGACGATCGGCATTCTGTATGTTGTGCTCGTACTTTATTATCTCTCACGGTTTGCTCTGCAATCAGCCATCAAACATGCCATTCGCAATACGGTTCCGGGTGCCAAAGAAATATTCGTTGCACCGACAATGCGCTATTTCCATTGGCGCATCGCAGCAGATACGGACCGCCACCATTACGTTGGGCGGGCATACGGCCGGACAATCAACTTCTATGATAAGTTCATGAAAAAGCCGATGCCTGAAAATGAATTGATTCAAACTGCTTTAAAGGACAAAAACCTTGCAGCATTTGTTTCATTTTCCCCTCTTTACCGGTGGGAAATCAATCAATACGGAGAAATTTTAGAGGTGCGGCTGATTGATTTGAGATATCGCAGCAACGATTATTATCCTTTTGTTGCAGTAGCTCATCTGGATGAGGATTACAATATCCTCAATTCCTACACCGGTTGGATCTTCAGTGAAGACAAGCTTCGCAAAAAACTGGATTTCAGCCATAACTAAATCGAATCATAAAACGCACACTCCAGGGTGTGCGTTTTTTGATGCTTCAACAACTTAATAGTAGCCCTTAATCAGTCGTTCAATAAATGGGAATATTTCGGGTTGCTGGCTGCAAATTCGTGGATATTTTCGCCGTAGCTGTCAATCCACTGGCGTACAACTTTTTCGACCACTTCAGTGCCCTGGTAATCATATCCCGCTTTTGCGTAAGAAGATTCAAAGTCCGAAGCAAGCAATTCAATCCATGTGCGCGCTTTTTCTTCTGAGATATTCGGATTTTTCTCCTGCAGTTCACTGGTCAATTGTTCAATGACTTCCTTCATATTCCTACTTCCCTTCTTTTAACGGACGCAGCATGGAAATTGGTAAAGCCTCTGTGAACTTATCGCCACCAAGGCGATAGCCCCATGCAAATCGGCCTTTCAAATAATCGATTTGAAAATAGACATTGGGATCTCCTTCGATATGGTAGACTTCCCCTTTTTTGAAATCTTCCGGATCGAGCAGATAGCTGGCTGCCATTATGGCTTTGCGTTCCAACACAGCAAACTCATTGATGATGCCCAGCTGTTCGGCTTTGCGTGCTTTTTCTTTCAGGCGTGCAATTTCTGTTCGCAATTCCTGTTCATCCATCTGGTTGTATCGTTTATCTTCACTCATCTTCGTTCTCCTTTTTCTCCAGGTATTCATTGATGACTTCGGCGGGAAATCCTTTTTGGTAAAGTCCCTGTTTCACTTTGGATTTCAAATCATAGCCGGTTAATTTGCTGCTGTATTTACGCCAAAGTTTATCACCTTGCGCTGCGACAATGTCGGTCCATTGGTCTTCGTCTTTTTCCAGATCCAAATCTGCTATTGCCAATTTGATCAGTGAATAAGAATAACCTTTGCGAAGCAATGTGTCACTGATTTTCTGTTCAATCTGGCGTGGAGTCTTCGTTTTTTCCTTGTCAGCAATTTTTTCTGCGAGTCCTTTGGCGAGTTCCAGCTGCTCTTCATCAGAATAGGATGCGAGTACATCTTTTTGCACTTGTTTATCAATCCCTTTCTTCTGCATATCCTGTTGGATCGCTTTCGGACCTTTTTTGGCCGACTTCATCTGTGTGCGCATCAACGCTTCTGAAAATGCCCGGTCATCCAGGAAGTTCAGTTTGTATAATTTTTTGATCGCTTCATCTATAACTGCTTCGCCGTATTCTTTGTCTTTCAATTTCTGCCGCACTTCGTTTTCACTGCGCATTCGAAAACTCAGAAAGTCGAGTGATTTATTGAAAGCTTTACGGACTTCATCTTCAAAATTCATTTCTTCAATGGTCCATTGGTCGAGCTCTTTCCCTTTGGTCAATTGATACCGGACGAGCACCGTTTCATCGACGCTGAAAGCGAATTTCTCTTCAAGGAAAATATTATAGCGTTCAGGATTCTTTTTCCCTTGTGTGATTTTCGTGATAATCGGCATTCACCGGCACCTCACTTCCCTTATAAGTATACCCTTTTAAAGGCTTAATTGCATCGATTCAGGGTACAATAAAGGAAATGGAGGCGATATGCATGAAGATAGCAATCACTGGTGGAACCGGTTTTGCCGGCAAAGAAATGACTGACTTATTCCGTCAGCAAGGTCACGAAGTTTTTGTGCTGACGAGAAGCCCGAAACCTTCCCAAGGGGGAGTTCACTATGTCGAGTGGCTGACAGACAACGCGAAACCAGAACTCGAGTTGGCTGGCATCGATGCGTTTGTGAATCTTGCTGGTTCATCGATCAACGACGGACGCTGGGATGAGGAGCAGAAAAAGCTGATTTACAGCAGCAGGGTGGAAGCAACAACTGAAGTTCTGCGCATCATCCGGGCATTGGAACATAAACCGGAAGTGTTGATCAACGCCAGCGCTGTTGGAATTTATCCTGCTTCGACTGAAAAATCCTATACAGAAGATTCCACTGAAAGAGGCGAAGACTTTCTCGCTAAAACCGTCATCGAATGGGAGCGCCTGGCAAATGAAGCGAAAGAACATGGCGTCCGGGTTGCGTGCGGTCGTTTCGGCATCATTCTGGGCAAAAAAGATGGCGCCTTGCCGCTGATGGCCCTGCCTTATAAACTTTTTGGCGGGGGCACAGTCGGTACCGGCAGACAGTGGCTATCCTGGATTCACGTAAATGACTTAGCACGAGCAGTCCTATTCGCAATTGAAACGACAGAACTTGAAGGCCCATTCAATGTCACAGCACCGTATCCAAAACGCATGAAAGAATTTGGCAAGGAAATTGGACATGAGCTGGGCAGGCCCCATTGGTTCCCGGTGCCGGAATTTGTATTGAAAGCCGTACTTGGAGATAAAAGCCGCCTGGTATTGGAAGGACAACGCGTCCTTCCAGAGGTCTTGCAGAAACACGGTTTTGAATTCTCCTACCCGGATCTCAGATCGGCTCTGGCTGATATCTATAAATAGCGCTATAATGTACGGATGATCAAACGAAGGACGTGTGCAGAATGAATGATAAACCCATTATGGAAACTGGCCAAAAGTTTCCGTTAACGATTAAAAGACTCGGTATCAACGGCGAAGGCATCGGTTACTTTAAGCGCAATGTCGTTTTTGTGCCCGGCGCTTTGCCCGGCGAAGAAATTACAGCGCAAATTACGACAATCAAACGGAATTTCGCAGAAGCCCGTGTAGTTAAAATGCGAAAGGCCTCCCCTCATCGCCAAACTCCACCCTGCCCGATCTATGAGGCTTGTGGGGGTTGCCAATTGCAGCATATGACGTATGACCAGCAGCTCATCGAAAAGCGGGATTTGATTGTACAGGCACTAGAGCGTTATCTTAAAGGCGTTAACGTCAAAATCGAAGACACAATCGGTATGGAGGATCCATGGCATTACCGCAATAAAAGCCAGTTCCAAACACGCCTGAAAGGTTCGAAGGTCATCGCTGGCCTGTTCGCTGAAAGTTCTCATCAATTACTCGATATCGAGCAATGCATCGTGCAACACCCGGATACGACCGTCATCACGAATTCCGTAAAACGGATCCTGGAAGAATTGCGGATTCCAATCTACGACGGAAAAACAATGCAGGGAGTCATTCGGACAATCGTGGTCCGCACCGGTGTTGAAACCGGTGAAATTCAGTTGGTGCTGGTGACCACACGTTCGAAAATACCAAAAAAAGAATTATTGCTCGAAAAACTGAAAGACCTCGACGTTAATCTTGTGTCAATTGTTCAGAATATCAACACTGAGAAAACTTCTTTGATTTTCGGTGACGAAACTGTCACTTTATTCGGCAAAGATACGATTCATGAAAAATTGGGCGAGCTTGCTTTTGATCTTTCAGCTCGCGCATTTTTTCAATTGAATCCGAAGCAGACCGTGAAACTATATGATGAAATTAAACGTGCAGCGGCATTGACCGGCAAAGAGAAAGTCGTAGACGCTTATTGCGGAGTTGGCACTATCGGATTGTGGCTCGCGGACGGCGCCGGCGAACTGCGCGGCATGGACACCATCCATGACAGTGTGGTGGATGCTAAAGCAAATGCCAAACGTCAGGGGGTCAAAGCGAAATACGTTACCGGAACTGCCGAAAAGTGGCTCGATATTTGGAGCAAAGAAGATTTTGTGCCTGACGTGCTGACGGTTGATCCGCCGCGCACAGGACTCGGAGATTCCCTATTGAAAACAATTCTGGCAGTGAAACCGAAACGCTTTGTCTATACATCATGCAATCCTTCCACGTTGGCGAAAGACCTGCAACAATTGACGAAAATTTATAGAATCGAATATATACAGCCTGTCGACATGTTTCCGCAAACGGCGCAAGTAGAGGCAGTTTGCCTGTTGGAGCGAAAATAGGCTGTAAATTCAAACGTAATAAATAATTTTATTTCTAACAGTTTCAATTTTTTTAGTCTTTAAATCAACTAGTCAACAAAGCAATTTAAAAATTGAGAAAACCGGCTTGAATTTATGATTCAAGCCGGTTTTTGCGTTTAATGCTTTCTAAAGCTAAATCAGATTTACATTGTTAAATTTTCTGAATTGTTTTAAAATTATTCTTAGAGCAGTATTTGTAAACACCACCGATGAACATCCGCAGAAAAACACATTATGGAGTTAAATCTATCAATGCCTTTTATAATCCTTGCGATTCTTTGGTAAACATGAAGATGACATTGCAATAACTCATAATAATCCTGTCTATACGGAGGTGTATGAAAAATGGAATCTCTCAGCAAAAGTCTATATGAATACGGAGAATTATTGAAGGTCACTGATCTGCAAAAAGCCTATAAAAGCTTGATGCAATACATTAAGGAATTACGCAGGTACTTTAAGGAAAAGTATCCGGAATATGAAGTATCGGCAAATCTGTATCTTGGTTATCTGGACTTGACGTTTTTTACAATAACCTCTAAGTTGGCACAACAAAATCAACTGAAATACATGGTTGTTTTCAGGCATGATAAAATGCAATTTGAAGTTTGGCTTTCCGGAAGAAACAGAGCCGTTATGTCTAAATACCATAGAAAATTCAGTGGACACAGAATGAATAAACATTCCTTAACCGCAGATGACAAAGGAATGTCTTCTATTATTGAAACCATAGTGGTTGAGAAGCCTGATTTTGACAACATGACTGAATTAACAAATCAAATCGATCTGGGGGTAATAAGTTTTATACAGGAGGTTGAAAACACGTTTTTAACTGACGAATAACTTCAAAGTTCAGCTTTGTGGCCCAAGCTGAATTTGTCGACAAGCGTTTTTTTAAAACATTGATTTCTCTGAGGAGTTTTCTAAAAATGAAAACACTAAAGTATGTCTCTTTGCTTATCTTTTTTCTATTTTTAGTAGTATCAAATGGAATGGCGTTATTCAGTTTTTCGGGCTATTCTCTTTTGAGTAACACTACCAGCCATTTGGGTGCTAAAGGTTCGCCAAATTCTTGGGTCATGAATTCAGTTTTTGTTGCTCTTGGAACAATGGCAATTCTTGTTACTTTTCATACTGGAGTCAGATACCATCAGATTGTAGGTGCAATTTTCGGGCTCAGCCTGGTAATGACAGGGTTTTTCCAACACGCACCTTTAATTCAGTCGATGTCAGTCAATCAGCTAGAGGATCAAATTCATTCGATATTTGCTGGTATTACCGGATTCAGTTTCACCATTCTTGCTGTGGACCACACATTTATCAGCTCGGGATCACAAAGAACTGCAGGTATCATCATGGCTATTGTAGCCATAGTAATATCTCTGGCTATGATGAACTTTCCTGCAATCATGGGACTATTGCAAAGAGTTATGTTCGTCAGTGCTTTTGGTTGGTTATTTTTCTTTCTGAAAACACCGAATGGCACACAAGTATTCAAGAATCCCAATTTCGACAGAATCAGCTGAAATGTACTGAACTGCTGCACTTCACACTGCTTTCGGAACCCGAAGCGTCCTTTTATAGCAAGTGATAGAAATCTTAAAAATTATATCAACACAAAAGGACTTCCATTATTATATGGAAGTCCTTTTGTGTTGGCCTACACTTTTTTATTAATTTGCAGGTTTTATGATTTTATTACCGCGTAAAGCGATGATGGTGAAAATGATGAGCAGAATTCCTGCGATGAGCAGGAGAAAGCTCAATTCTTCTGTCAGATCAAGGAATAATCCGCCCATTGCCGGACCTGCGAGGCTGCCGATGCTGAATGCAATCCCGCACAGCAGATTGCCCGTCGGCAGCAATTCCCGTGGCATAAGATCCGCCATATAGGAAATGCCGAGTGAAAAAGTTGAACCGACAAACATGCCGGCAAGAATGAAAAAGCCGAGCGTAATCCAAGCATTCGACTCGAAAAAGCTTGCGGTGCCGAATGCGGCAGCTCCACCGAAGAGTGCCAGCAGCAGGACTTTCCGTCTGCCGATGCGGTCGCTGAGTTCACCAAGTGGCAACTGGGTCACAATGGCGCCAAGTGAAAAAGCGGCCAGCATATAGGACACCATTGCAATGTCAATCGACTGGCGCAATGCGTAGATCGGGTAAATTGCGTTCAACGAAGATTCCAGGAAACCATAGCCAAGTGGCGGCAGGAACGCAAACCAGCCGATGATGATTGCTGCTTTAAATCGGCTCAAAGTTCCTCTTGCAGTCATCGCACTTGTTGTAGTTTCGGGAAAATCATTTTTCAGGAAGAACACCAATACCCACGCTGTAAGACATAATAAACCGGAAATGATGAACGGCAGGGCTTCAAAGATATTCACGAGTGGAACGAATAATGGCCCCGCACCGAACCCGATGCTGAAAGACATGCCATAGATGGCGATATTTCTGCCCATGCGATTCTGAGGCGATGTGCTGGTGATCCAGGTTTGTGTGGAAAAATGCAAAGCCTGGTCCCCTATTCCGATTAATATTCGCAGGATAAACCAGAAAAGGACAGACTTCCACAGCGGAAACAGCAGCAGTGACAAAACCACCAAACCGCCGCCCACAATGATGATCGGCTTGAATCCAAAGCGGCGAAGCTGGGGCTCCATAAATGGTGCAATGACCAGCGTTCCTATGTATAAGCCTGTGGCACTCAAGCCATTTAATGCCGAGGACACACCGTCCTGCTCAAAAATAACGGCAATCAGCGGCAGCAGCATCCCCTGGGAAAATCCGGAAATCGACACGATCGCGACAAGGATCCAGAACCGGCCGCCTTCACTTTTTAAGAAATTTTTCATGATGCCTCCCCGTCTAAGCACGTTCGTTTGTATTTGAAAAGAATTCAGATACAATTTTATCATAAGGAGGAGATGGAAGATGAAGTTTTTCATGACAGAAAATGGATTTTCGGGTGACTTGCCTTTTGGTGAACTGGCCGTTTCAACAAATGAGGAGCAGGGGTTCCGCCCTTATCAATTGCTCATCGCTTCTTTAGCGGTTTGCAGCGCTGGAGTCATGCGTAAAATTTTAGAAAAACAGCGAATGCCGGCTGAAGATATCCAAGTGGATGTGAAAGAGATTGTTCGGATAGACGAGGAAGCGGGACGTGTGTCAAAAGTGCATCTTCATTTCCTGATCAAAGGAAAGATTGATGACTCTAAGATGCCACGGGTGGTGGAACTTACAAGAAAGAATTGTTCGATGGTCCGTTCGGTTGAAAATTCTATTGAAATTGTTGAAACATACGAACTTGTATAAGACGAATAAAAGCTCAGTCCGTATCTGAATATCAGATTGCGGCTGAGCTTTTATGTTTCAATTTCAATTTCGCTTTTTTTCATAAGACCATTTTAACGGCTATTGCCGGTTAAATGTTCGAACCCCCTCCTTTTACATAGAAATTTTAGATTGGTTTCGACTATTCATTATGGCCTCCTTTCAATTGATTAACTTTAAATTAACACATAATTCTGAATATGTAAATGTCCAAAATACAAAAAACATTAAAATCACTCTTTTTGCCTACTCTATGTTACAAAAAAAGTAGTGTTAATAACCGCTTCGGCGCTCTGGACAAGGGCAAAGACAATGCTCCTGCGCAAGCTCGTCGCAAAGGCGAAAAGCCCGAGTTAGTTCAGCGCGAGCCAAGAGTTGGCCGAAGGTAATTCGGCCGAGTCTTTGTGACGAAGCTAGCGCAGCGATGCAGGAGCACGGGTTTTGGCAAGCATGCTGTTTTGCGGAATATCGACCCCTATAGATATTATACTCATTATTGAAATTTCATTTCAAATCAGCTACGATAGAATGCGAAACGAGGTGTGCCCTATGGGAAAATCCATCACAGATAAGGAACAGCAAGTAACTTATATGAAGCAGCGTTTGAACATGTTTCTCGACGTACTCGATGCAATTGAACCCGAAACAGCTGAACTCGAAGATATTGACCGTCTCATCGCCATGGTTGATGAACTCGACGGTAAGATGCAGCAGTTCAAAAGCCGTCCGATTGATGAAGACTAATAGAAATTTCATTCCGTTTCCTTCTTAGCTGATGAACGGATTTTTCTTTTTAATGAAACATAACTGTTCAGCACTCAGCAGAAATTAAATACAAAAAGCCGGATCCGTTCTTGAATCGTTGAATTCAAGGGAGTCCGGCTTTTTTATCTTTTCTTTTCAGAATATCGCGTCTGGATTGCATGATGGCATTGATTTGTCCACCTATCATCAAAAGAATGGAGGACACGTATAACCACAGCATCAGAATGATCACACCGCCAATTCCTCCGTAGGTTGCTGAATAATTGCCGAAATTATTGATATAGACTGAAAAGCTGTATGATACTGCCAACCAGCCGATTGCAGTGAAAGCCGATCCTGGCAGGACTGATTTAATATCCAGCTTGATGTTGGGTGCCGCCCAGTAAATCACTGCAGCAACAACGAAAATGATTAGAGGCGGTATCGAAAAACGTAATGTGTTCCAGGTTTCCATAAAACCTTCTTCAAGACCCATAAATGAAAAAATGAAAATGCCGATCTGCCTGCCGAATATCGGCAACGCCAACGCAATCAATATAATGAACACCATCAGGAATGTTGTAATGATAGACATGCCTCTGGCAATCAGAATCGGCCGATTTTCTTCTACACCGTATGATTTGTTCAAAGACTTTATAAGGGCGTTCATGCCAAGACTGGCAGACCAGATTGTGGCGATCAGCCCGAAAGACAGCAGGCTTCGATTTTCCTGTGTTAAAATTTCATTCAAGGTTTCTTCAATCAGAAGATAAACTTCTCCTGGCACCACATTCGCCATAAAATTATAAATCTGATCTTCAGCAATATTCAAATAAGGCAGTAAGGTGATCAGAAAAATCAGTAATGGAAAAATAGACAACAGGAAAAAGAACGCTAATTGCGCTCCGAGTCCTGCAACATCCACATCATTGATTCTTTTCCATAATTCTTTCAGGAAGCCGGATGCATTGGTGACGTCATAGACTGGTTCCTTTGCCTCCGAACTATCCGGTTGTGTTTTTTGCGAGCCTTTCAGCGAATTATTGCTTTTTCCCATATTCCGCATCGCGGTTCGAGTTATTGTCTGAAGAACTGCCCTCGTCATCAGTCAATGATGAAGAAGCAGATGGATCGTCTTCCTGGAGTGCTGATTTGACATCTTGAGTCGAATCAACAACAGCTTCTTTTGTATCTACAAAAGCTTCTTTTGTATCCATCGCCATTTCTTTTACCTGAGGAGTCAATTCTTTCAACTCATTGACT
This sequence comes from Metaplanococcus flavidus, assembly GCF_042675885.1. NCBI lineage: Bacteria > Bacillati > Bacillota > Bacilli > Caryophanales > Caryophanaceae > Metaplanococcus > Metaplanococcus flavidus. The sequence goes on from NZ_JBHTKI010000009.1 coordinate 27,689, forward strand.
TTACCCCCAACGTACGAAGCGTCTTCTGAAACGCGCTCATAAAGGTTCTGGAATTTACTTGCCTGCTGCTGTACGGCGGCTTTCAATTCATCTTTATTGCTTGCATAATATTTGGCGTTCTCTGATACTTTTTTTGATTTTTGCATTACATCATTTCTGGTGTTGCTGTCGAATAAGGAAACGATTACCCCCACTGCAGCTCCCACCAATAATCCTGTCATCAATTTGTTCTGGCTCATTCTGAATTCCTCCCAAAGAAAATAGTTTGTTCTGGCGTGTCTTTTGAATTTTTCCCTAATCTCTCCATATTTAAACTTCTCTGTTTTTATTTTTTAAAAAAGACTTGACTCTGAGTGTAAACTTTCGGAATATTAAATCAATGGGAGGTGCGAAGTTATTTCAAGAAAACAGAATTACATAATTGGGGGGAGAATTGATGGAAAGATTTGAAGAGTTATTGGGGACGATCAGCGGCTATGTTTGGGGAATTCCGCTCCTTATCCTGATTGTCGGAACAGGGATTTATCTTACTATACGTTTAGGATTCTTACAGCTTCGCTTATTGCCTTATGCACTTAAACTAACTTTTTCCAAAAACGTTGATAAAGATTCCAAAGGGGATATATCCCATTTCCAGGCCCTGTCCACCGCGATGGCGGCAACTGTCGGTACCGGTAATATTGTCGGTGTTGCGACAGCCGTTGTACTCGGCGGACCGGGAGCGATTTTCTGGATGTGGCTTTCTGCATTCTTCGGTATGGCTACAAAATACGGAGAAGCCGTCCTTGCTGTAAAATATCGGATCACCGATTCAAAAGGCCAGATGGCCGGGGGGCCGATGTATTACCTGGAACATGGCTTGAAACAAAAATGGCTCGCAGTTCTGTTCGCAATTTTCGGTGCCATTGCCGCATTCGGAATCGGCAATATGACACAATCCAATTCTGTGGCGTCCATTGTTGACGAAACATTCGGATTGGCGCCTTGGGCTACCGGACTTATCCTCACTGCTTTTGCTGGACTGGTAATTTTGGGTGGCATCAGAACCATTGGTAAAGTTACCGCATTTTTTGTTCCTTTCATGGTATTGTTCTATGTAATTGCCGGATTGATCATTATGGTTTTAAACTTCGACCTGATTCCTGCCGCTCTCGGCACGATCTTCAGCGCTGCGTTTACAGGTGAAGCAGCGGCCGGCGGAGCAATCGGTGCTGCGATTCGTTACGGTGTTGCCCGCGGGGTATTCTCCAACGAAGCGGGACTCGGTTCTGCACCTATCGCCGCTGCTGCTGCGAAAACCGATATGCCTGGCCGACAGGCTTTGGTGTCGATGACACAAGTTCTGTTTGATACATTGATCGTCTGTTCGATTACAGGTATTACTATCGTCATGTCCGGCCTTTATACAGAGGAAGGCCTGGAAGGCGCACCGCTTACAAGTGCAGCTTTCGGCCAATTCCTGGGAGGCGTCGGACCATATGTTGTTGCATTCGGTCTGATTTTCTTTGCTTCTTCTACAATTATCGGCTGGTCTTATTACGGTGAAAAATGCTTCCAGTATTTATTCAAGAGTCCAAGCTTGTTGATCGTGTATCGAATCCTTTTCGTAGCAGCCGTCTTCCTTGGCGCTACAGCTTCACTTACTGTCGTCTGGACATTCTCTGATGTAATGAATGGCTTAATGGCAGTTCCAAACTTAATCGGTCTTCTCGGATTGTCAGGCGTCATTGTCTATGAAACGAAGAGAATCGTGGCGAAAGCCAAAGAGGAAAAAGAAGCGAAAACTGAACTTGCACGTTCAGGAAATTGACATTCTTTTTGATAAATGAAATGATAAGGCATACCATACCGAAAGGCAGGAACCCATCATGGACTTATCAAAACAGTCTCCAGAAAATGTAAACTTTATGATTGAGGAAATAAAAACGAAATTGCGGATGGTCAACGTCGACGCGATGAAAGCCGAACATTTCAATGCGTCACAGTATGAAGATTTGCGTGACCTGTACGAAATGGTCAATAAGCGCGATAACATTACACCAGGTGAAATGCAGGCAATCGCGCAGGAACTTGGCTCATTGAGAAAGTAAGAAAAGCGACAGTGAGAGATGGGCCCAAACTGTTTGGGTCCATCTCTTTGCGATGAAGCAGCGCAGCGGTGCAACGCTCTTTCATGTCTCGAAGCTAGCGCAGCGGTGCAGAGACAGAGACAGAGACAGGGACATGGACATGGACAGAGACAAGAGCACAGCTTACCGCAATAACGAAAAGCCCCTGAAATTTTTCAGGGGCTTTTTTCTGTCGCTTTATTTATTTTGTACAAATAAAATTCACTCCGGTTTCCGGTACTGCGCAATGTACCAGCCACCTTCTTTTATGACGGTATGGATGCCCAGCATATCAAGTCCAGCTCCACTTCCCCATTCCCGCAACTCTTCGCGTGTCGGCAGCCGGTAAAGGTTATCGAAAGATGAGAAGAAGCTATTGAAGACATTTGCGAACGGCGGATCGTCGCTGCTGCCTGCAATCGGCGTCACTATGGATAGGATTCCTCCGGGACTGACCCAACTGGCCAATTCGAAAATCAGCGCCTCTCTTTTTTCGAGATCAATATAATGCAGCACATTATTCATCATCACCATGTCAAACGGCTGGTCGGGATTATACTCCCAAAGATCCGCATTTTCCACTGTGATATTATTGTTGTCTGCTGTCAGTTGTTGCGCTTTTACCGTCACTTCTTTACTGATTTCGATACCGGTAAACTGTGCATCAGGAAATCTGCCCGCCAGTTTTTTAATGTACCCCGCTTCTCCGCAGCCGATATCCAACACCGATTGGACATTGTTCTCACGAATTCGCTTGGACATTTTGGGCATAGCAAGCACTTCAAGCAAGCGGCTTGTCTCCGCAACCGTTCCCGCGTGTTTTTCTTCATCAAAATGAAGGCGCTCTCCATTTCGCATCATCTCCGGATAATGTAAAAGCGTCGGGATATGAAGCTCCATCATTTCTTTCAATAATACGCCGGAGGAATTGTCGCCTTTCGGCTTGGGCAGCTTCCAGGCATTGGCCAGCTTATGCCGCCCTCTCCCTGCTTCTTTGAGATGGCCGATGGATACTCCGACGGCCACCCATTGTTCGAGCAGGTTTGCATCAAGCCCGTAAGCATCGGCTACATCCGTCTTTGCCATCGGACGCTCGAATGCTCTGAATAAATCGAGCTCATAGCCTACATACGCGTGCCAGCTGTATAAAAATGGCTCATTCCTTTTCATATACATTCTTGCTTTGAACATCTTCATTACATCTATCATCGCAATCCCTCATCTTTCCATGGATAGTCATCTTCACGTGTATAATATCTCAGCTCTTTTGACTTCTTCGGGAGATCCCTTAAACGCACGGGAATAATCCCTCCCTGAATAAACCGGTCCCTCACATTCTCTTTCCACATACCGAGCCCTGAGACATTGAGCATCTGCTTAAAATGAAGGATTGGATCTTCTTCCATCCGCTCGAAAGTCTTTTGGCGCAGGAAACTTACAGGCTTGAATGGGTAGGAATATGCCAGCGCAGCCAGATGGCTGAGCTGAATCACATGTTCCGCCCTCTTGTAACGAACCTTTTCATACCATTTCAGATTATCAGGATTCATTTTATGGCTTTCGATCATATCGGCTGTCAATTCACCCAGCACATCTGCATCTTGTATCGCCATATTCATGCCTTCTCCGGCCATCGGGTGGACTGCGTGTGCCGCATCACCGATAATCGCTTTATTGTCCCTGACGTACGACGGGGCATGGAACATTACCGGAATCATCAACTGAATTTTTTTCCAGTCCGTCAACTGGTGGACGAAACCATCCATTGTAGGGGCTAAATCCGTATAAAGTTTATGGAAATGGCTGATCGGTTTTTCTTTCAGTTCTTTGTAATCGCCTTCCGGAATCAGATAGACAGATCGCACCTGATTGTCCGGCAACGGGAACAAACCGAGGAATCGATTGTATGTAGAAATAATCTGACCATCCTTAAAATTTTCAGGTCTTGGGAAAGATACGGTTAAGAAATGATGGTTATAAGTCGTTTGTTTGATTTCGATTTCCATATGTTTTCTCGTAACGGAGGCTCTTCCTTCAGCTCCGAAAAAATAATCGGCTTCCACTTCAAAGTTATTTTTTCCTGATTTAAGGAATGCCTTGTTGTCGGCATATCCCGTGCAGGAAGTTCCGGACATATAATGAAAATTCTTATATTCGGATGCAGCATCCAACAAAATATCCTTAAGTTCCTCGTGATGCGCCATAAAAGCTGCATTGTATTTACCGGGCAGTACGCTGTAATCCATAAATGTCTGGTCCCGGACTTGGAGCGAACTGGATAATTCAAGCATATCAAGGACTTTTATCTCGTTGCTGCGTGAGGTAATGTCGTCGTATACGCCTAATCCATCAAAAATCTGCATACTTTTTGGCTGCAGCAATTCACCTTTATAAGTAGGCGCTTTCGCCTTCAAACGTTCTGCCATCACTACGTCGACGTTCCGCTGAACAAGTTTAAGGGCTAATGCCAGGCCACCGATGCCGCCGCCGCTGATAAAGACTTGTGTTTTCATCAAACTCAGCTCCTCTCTTCTATATTCCTCAAAGATGACGGCTAAAAACCTCATTCCGCTTCCGATTCCCCCAAAAGCATGATTTAATTTTCATAGAACCTTATAAAAGAAGCGCTATTTGGGATACAGGCATTGCGGACTATGTCTGAAAATTGTTACTATGTAAGAGATGAGAGGAGAGATTCATTTGACATCATTGAATGATAAATTAAAAAGCTACGCAGAATTGGCGGTAAAAGTAGGCGTCAACATTCAGCCGAACCAAAAATTGTACATAGCCGCTTCCATTGAAGCCGCACCATTTGTCCGCCTGGTTGTAAAAGAGGCATATGAAAGCGGAGCAAAGCAAGTCTTTGTGGACTGGAATGACGATGAAGTTTCCCGGCTACGTTTCGAAATGGCGCCGGAAGAATCGTTTTCAGAGTTTCCTTCCTGGAAAGTCCAGGAACGCGAGCAATTGGCTGAAGAAGGTGCGGCTTTCATGAGCATCGTTTCTCAAAGCCCCGACCTGTTGAAGGGCATCGATTCAAAACGCATCGCTGCTTCCCAGAAAGCGACCGGGCAGGCACTAAGTAAATACCGTCAATATGTTCAATCCGATAAAATCAGCTGGACGGTGTTAGCCGCTCCATCGAAAGCATGGGCTGCGAAAGTTTATCCGGACGTTTCGGAAAATCAACAAGTAGAGGCTTTATGGAATGCAATTTTAAAAGCTGTCCGCGCGGATCTTGAAGACCCGATTGAAGCCTGGAAAGAGCATGATGAATTGCTGCATACCAAAGTTGATTATCTGAATGGCAAAAACTACGCGAAATTGCATTATTCTTCACCCGATACCGACCTGGAAGTGGCTCTGCCAAAAGGCCACCTATGGTGCGGCGCAGGCTCAAATAACGAAAAAGGCGATTCATTCATGGCCAACCTGCCGACAGAGGAAGTTTTCACCGTGCCACAAAAAGACGGTGTAAACGGCTACGTGTCCAGCACAAAACCTTTGAGTTACGGCGGCAATATTATCGACGAATTCAAAGTTACATTTGAAAACGGCCGGATTACGGACATCACCGCTAAACAAGGTGAAGATGTTTTAAAACAACTGGTTGAAACGGATGAAGGTTCCCATTATCTCGGGGAAGTTGCACTTGTCCCACATCAATCACCGATTTCGGCTTCGAATATCCTTTTCTACAACACATTATTTGATGAGAATGCATCCAACCACTTTGCAATCGGAAGCGCTTATTCTTTCTGCCTGGAAGGCGGCAAGAAAATGGATTCTGAGGAATTGCTGAAGCATGGACTGAACCAAAGTATTACGCATGTTGACTTCATGGTCGGCTCGGAAAAAATGGACATTGACGGCATTTTGGAAGATGGTACGCGCGAACCGATTTTCAGAAATGGCAATTGGGCATTTTAAAACTCAGAAATTCGACACTTAATATTTTTTCTTTTATCATGTATAATAAAAATAGATATTCATTGTCGAGAGAGGAGTTTTTATCATGTTAGCTGGTATTGTTACTGTTTTAGGTTTCATGGCTGTAATCTTCATATTTTTCTTTACCCTTCTTCATTTCCTGGGGAAAGAATTGCACTCACATGATGCAGAGCATGTAGACCCACTTCCAAAACGCAAATTCTGAACCATATTATGTAAGCAGGCTTTTATCAAAAAGCCTGCTTTTTTATTATTTTAAAATGACTGATAGATTACAATTTGAAGACATTTATTTTGCATAAACGTTACATATTGAAGCAAAGGTCCCGTTTTTTTTCTTACCGCCGCACCAATAGGCCCCTTTAATATTGCAGTTTCAAGTGCTTCCAAAAAGCTCTCTTTTTTAGCGTGTTAAAATTCAAAATGGACTTGTTTTAACTTGTTTTATATTAGGAGGAGTAATAGGTATGTTTTCTTCATCAGACATTGGAATCGACTTAGGCACAGCGAATATTCTTGTTTATACAAAATCAAAAGGCATTATCCTAAATGAACCATCAGTTGTCGCATTGGATACGAAATCAGGGAAAGTCATTGCCATCGGCGAAGAAGCCAAAGCGATGATCGGCAAAACTCCCAATTCCATCCGTGTGGTGCGCCCGCTTAAAGACGGTGTCATCGCAGACTTTAACGTTACTACGGATTTATTGAAGATGGTTATGCAAAAAGCCGCCAAACAATTGGGGGCAGCTTACCGGAAACCGAATGTCATGATTTGTACCCCATCCGGCGCCACTTCCGTGGAACGCCGCGCCATCCATGATGCCGTCAAGCAAAGTGGAGCGAAAAGTGTGCATTTAATCGAAGAACCTGTTGCAGCGGCAATAGGTGCCGACTTGCCGGTAAGTGAACCGATTGCCAGCGTCATTGTTGATATCGGAGGCGGCACGACAGAAGTCGGCATCATTTCTTTTGGCGGCGTTGTTTCGTCCAACACAGTGAAAGTCGGAGGCGACCGTATGGATGAAGATATCATCCAATACGTACGCAAACATTTTAATGTGCTCATCGGTGAACCGACTGCTGAAAAAATTAAAATAGAAATCGGCTATGCGCTGATTCCCCATAAAGCGGAAACGATGGAAATCCGCGGCCGCGACATCATGACCGGCCTGCCGAAGACGGTCTCGCTGACGTCAACGGAAATTCAGGAAACACTTAAAGAGCCGTTATTGGCTATATTGGAATGCATCCGTGCAACGCTTGAAAATTGCCCTGCCGAATTGTCAGGCGATATTGTCGACCAGGGCGTCGTCATCACCGGCGGAGGGGCGTTATTGAAAGGCATGCAGCAATGGCTGTCTGAAGAAATATCAGTGCCAGTTCACATGGCACCTATGCCTCTTGAGTCCGTAGCTGTAGGTACAGGACGTTCACTCGTCATGCTCAACAAACTGGACAAAATTTCAAAATGATTCTTCCGGAAGCCTTGTGCTTCCGGTTTTTTTTGTCCTGACGATAAGAAACTCGTATTCGGCAAAAATTTCGATTAAAATAGAAGATAGCAATAGTAGAAGGAGTGGTAAATATGTCAATGCTGAATGAAATCCTGGACTATAACAAGAAGTTTGTGGAAGAGGAAAAGTACGAGCAATTCATCACCACGAAATTTCCGGACAAGAAAATGGTCATCCTGACGTGCATGGATACGCGGCTTTTTGAATTATTGCCGAAATCGATGAACTTAAAAAACGGCGATGTAAAAATCGTGAAATCCGCTGGTGCTGTCATCAATCATCCCTTTGGCGGCATTATGCGCAGCCTGATAGTCGCAATTTATGAGCTGAACGCAGATGAAGTGTACATAATCGGGCACTACGATTGTGGCATGGCCGCTATCGAACCTCAAAAAATCCTTGAAAAGATGAAAACGAGAGGCATTACTGAAGAAACGATTGAAATGATGCGCTATTCAGGAGTCAATCTTGATGAATGGCTGCGCGGATTTGACGATGTAACCGAAAGCATCCGCCACAGCGTCAACATGGTGCGCAACCATCCGCTGATGGACGGCGATGTTCCGGTGCATGGGCTTGTCATTGATCCGACGACAGGCAAGCTGGACCTTGTCATCGACGGAAATAAAAATCGATAAAAAAAACCGATGAGAATTTTTTCTCATCGGTTTTGAGCTTGTTGAGAAAGTAAAAATGAAAGCCGATATTCTGCAAAACAGCTTCGAAGACAGTAGACGTGTCCTGCACGGAAACTGTCTTTGCGACGAAGTGCGCAGCACTGCAGGAGCACGATTTTAAGGCTGCTCCTGCATCGCTTCGCTAGCTTCGTCGCAAAGCGCCTGCTCCCCTGGGCGTCTTCGCTGTTTTGCTCCATATCTCAGCTCTTTTTCTATAAAGGAATAGGCGTTTAGGTGTGTTGTATGTGAGAAGGTGAACACTTGCATTATCAGAACAGAATGAAGCGGCAGGCGGCGACTCCATCGGGAACCAGAGCTAGTCCTGAGACCCCGCAGGGAAGGTTTGACCGAACACCATTCGGTCGAACCTTTGCGACGAAGCGTGGAACGCTGCAGGAGCATCGGTTTTTCGAAGCGAGNGTCAGTTTCTCGACAGCCAGAAAACCGATGAGAAGTTTTTCTCATCGGTTTTCTTTTGGAAAATAAATATAATCGACAGTTGTACCTTCTTTGCCGAATTGCCGAAGCAAAGAAGTGATCTGCCCTCTGTGATAAGATGCATGGTTAATAAATGTAAACAGCATCTCTTCCCTTGTCTCTATAAAAGACTTTCCTTTGAGATTCGTGAAAGGCATGATTTCCTGCCATTGATCTTCCGACAGGGAGGAAAAATACAATTCCATTTCTGCGTGAAGCAGCATAAACGCCTGTTTTGCATCCCCAGCTGTTTCGACATGGAAATACTCCACTTCCGGCTTCTCGATTCCAGTCATTCTGAGCAGCCATAATTTTTCAACGGTGATGATATGGCTGATCGTTTCTTTGATCGACGGGAAGGAACTTTCTCCTTCCTTTGTATAGATTTCATCTCCAAATTGTTCGGTATGTGACAGGATCCTCTGGGTGGCCCATTGATGATAGGCGAACAGTTTATCTCTCAGCATAAGACACCTGCTTTCCGTCGGCATTTTATTCCCACAACCATCTTTTTGTTTGTTTCCACCATTTTTTATAGGTGGCCTTGCCCTTTCAAAATTCTGACTCCAGGACTGCAAAATGATAGTGATCTTCCCATACTCCGTTGATGTAAAGGAATTCTCTCAATAAGCCTTCATTGTTAAAATGTGCTTTTTCCAAAACTCGGATGGAACCGGCATTCCGGGGAGAGACATACGCTTCGATCCGGTGCAGCCGGAGCTTCTCGAATCCGAATGCAATCACTAATTTCACTGCATCAGTTGCAATGCCGCGGCCAATATACGACTCATCGATCGAGTACCCGACCAACGCACTGAGAAATGGCAAGCGCTTAATGCTGTACATGGAAATATGGCCGATCAGTTTGTCTGTCTCCGGTTCGAATATTCCAAAACTATATTCCCGGTTTTCCTTCGCCTGATGAATGGATTCAAGTATTTTTTCCCGCTGGACGGCTGCCGTAAAATAACTGTCCCGATGCTGCGGCTCGAATATCGCCCAATACGTCCGGTTCCGGAGAAGCAATTGCACCATTTCCTCGGCATCTTCTGTCGTCAAAATACGCAGGTAACAAAGCCGGCCTTTTAAGAGAAGATTCATATCAGTCGGCTGAAGACGTCAGCGAAATAAACTCTTGTGCATCTTTTACGCAAAGAGCAATCCCTTTTTCCCAGAATGCTTCTTGGGTAATATCTTCTCCCAGATGCTTAAGCGCCAAGTCTTCAGCAGTCATAACAGCTGTGTCACGCAACAGGGCCATGTATTTCTCTTCGAATCCGGCGCCTTCTTCCAATGCTTTTGCATAAACGCTCAGTGAGAATAAATAGCCGAATGTGTACGGGAAGTTATAAAATGGCACGTATGTGATATAGAAATGAAGCTTGGAAGCCCAGAAATGAGGGTGGGTAGATTTCAGCCCGCCGCCGAATCCTTCGATCTGTGCCTGCTCCATCAATTCATTTAAACGCGATGCCGGAACAACGCCTTTTTTGCGCTCTTCGTAAAAACGTGTTTCAAACAGGAATCTGGAATGAATGTTCATGAAGAAAGCAACACTGCGTTGAATCTTATCTTCCAGAAGAGCAATTTTTTCTTCATCAGACGACGCATTTTTCACTGCGGCATCCGCAACGATCATTTCAGCGAAAGTGGAAGCTGTTTCGGCAACATTCATCGCGTAAGAACGGTTGATCTGGTGAACCGGACGCAAGGCATGTGAGTGGAACGCATGTCCGAGTTCATGAGCCAAAGTGGCGACATTGGACATTGAACCGCTGTATGTCATGAAGATCCGAGACTCTTCGGTCATCGGAAGGCCGGTACAAAATCCACCCGGGCTTTTGTTCGGACGATCTTCCGCTTCGATCCAGCCTTTTTCAAAAGCAGTGCGCGAGAATTTCTCGAGTTCCGGACCGAATTTTTTGAAATGCTCCAAAATGAATTCGGCGCCTTCCTGATAAGAGAAAGTTTGTGTACTTTCCGTTACAGGAGCATCCACGTCATACCACTCAAGGCCGTCTTTGCCCAGCAGTTGCGCTTTCTGGTTCAAGTAATCGACAAATGGCTGTTTGTTTTTGGAGATTGCTCCCCACATTGCATCCAGCGTCTGCTGTTTCATGCGGTTAATCTGGAGTGGCTCCTGCAAGGGGTTGTCCCATCCGCGTTTTTTGTAAGTTTCAAGACGGAATCCGGCAATCGAATTCAATGTCTTGGCAAAGAAATCTTCTTTCTCCGCCCAGGCATTTTCCAATTTTTCGTAGGATTCTTTTCTTACACCGGCGTCTGAATGAGAGCTTAGATTATTCGCCTGTCCGACAGACATGGTTTTCTCCTGACCATCGACAGTGATTTTGATTTTAATTTCCCCTACCAGCATATCGTACAGCTGGCTCCAGCCGTGATAGCCGTCCATGCTGAGCGCTGTGATCAGGTTTTCCTCTTTTTCAGAAAGCAGCAAGCGTGCTTTGTCTCGCCATTCATTGAGCACGAAATTGAATTCTTTTAACGTGTCATCCTCCATCAGCGCATTCCACACCTCATCATCCGTCCGAGTCAGGTCCTGCTGGATTTTTTGGAGTGCAGAACTGAAACGGGCACTCTGGCTCGATGACTCGCTTTGCAGCAGCGATGCTTTTTTATCTTCCGTGTCCTGCGCCATCAAACAGCCGATAAATGCACCGGACTGTCTAAGATGAAGCATCGTTTCCTTAACTGCTTCCAGCACTTCTGCCACATTCCTGGCATCTTCAGCCTTGGTGGGCACTTCGAATTTTGCTGAAAGCTTCTCGAATTCCTCTAATTTTGGTCCTGTTTCGTCCATATGTACACGTAATTCTTGTGATTCGCTCCCGCCTGGGAACAAAACATCCAAATCCCACACTTCCGGATATTTTACTGTCATGGTCCATCCTCCTGATAAACTAAATTTTCTAAAAACAATTACCAGTATACCATTTTTCTTCGGATTACGGAATAATAAACACCAGACAATTGAAAGGCTGACATAATATCGACCATTTCTTAGATTTTTATCAGCTGTGGCAAAACAGTTAATTGTTGTCCCAAACAAGGAAAGGTATACTGTAAGCGAGGAGGGATCTGAGATGTTCCGTATAATATTGATGACGATCGCATTTTTGGCCGTCGTTACCATTAACGCATTAGCAAATATACTGCCGATCAATGGCCAGACTACAGGAGAAATTTCCAACAGGCTCCCTGTTCTATTCACACCTGCCGGCTATGTCTTTTCAATCTGGTCAGTCATTTACATATTATTGGCAATCTGGATTGGCGGGTTTTGGATCCGTTATAAGAAAACCAAAGAATCCCCTGCCCCTGCCATCAGCCTTTATTTCATTTTAAGTGCCATAGCCAATATTACATGGCTGCTGCTTTGGCATTACGAGTATTTTGCCTGGTCGATTGCAGCAATGCTTGTTTACCTCGCTTCCCTTATTCTGCTGTATCTGCAATACAATAATAATGAGAGAAAATTTACCGAACGCCTTCCCATTTCAGTGAATATGGGCTGGATAAGTGTCGCCACCATTTCAAATATCAGCTACGTCCTCACTTATTACAGTTGGGGCGGATGGGGCTTGAGCAATGAATTATGGGCAGTGATTATGCTCACCGTTGCAACTGCGCTGGCTCTCCATGTACGCTTCCACCATTCAGATGTACCCTTTGCGCTTGTTTTTGTCTGGGCATTCGTCGGCATCGCCGTCAAACATGGCCTTGATGAAATGCTCGTCACAACGGCCTCTTTATTCCTGAGCGGTGTGATCGTGACAGGCATTCTGCTGATAAAGAAAAATTAAGGATATTTTGCAAAATTAAAAGCCTGCACAAGTGCAGGCTTTTTTTTCTATTCCTCTAATTTAGTTAACAGGATCGGTTCCCCTTTTGTTACAAGGACCGTGTGTTCGATTTGCGCGACCAATGACTGGTCCGGTGTGATGAATGTCCAGCCATCACCCGATTCGATGATATGCTCGGCTTTCTGCGAAATGAAGGGCTCTACTGCAAGGACCATTCCTTCTTTCAGGATAGTCGTTTCCCATGCATCGTAATAATTGAGGATGTGCTGAGGCGCTTCATGCAATGATTTACCGATGCCATGGCCGGTAAGATTTTTGATCACGAACAACCCCTGATCTTTCGCTTCACGCTCAACCGCTTTGCCGATTCCATTCAATTTCGAACCGGCTTTGACTTTTGTCATCGCCCGGTCAAAGGCTCGTTCAGCTGCTTCACAAATTTTTTCCTTTTCAGGATGATTATCTCCGACGACAAATGATATTCCTGTATCAGAGAAATAGCCTTCCAATGATCCGGAAACATCAATGTTCACGATGTCGCCTTCCTGAATCACACGTTTTCCCGGAATGCCGTGAGCGACTTCCTCATTTACGCTGATGCACGTAAACCCAGGAAAATCGTATTCGGATTTCGGCCCTGATACACCGCCCAATTCCTCGAACAGGCGACCGCCAAGTTCATCAATTTCTTTCGTTGTTACTCCCGGTTTAGTCGCAGCTCTCATCTCCTCACGGATTTTCGCGACCATCTGTCCGGCTTTTTTCAGCATTTCAATATCTTTTTCATTAGTTGCAATCATTAAATACCCTTCTTTCAAGCTTTTCTATTAAAAAATTATAACATAAGAAAAGAAGACAATCATAAAGATAGCCTTCTAAAAGGTTGTCGAAAAACCCTCAACTTCTATAACCATTGCGTTCTAGACGGAAGCTTTCCGCGGGGAGCAGGCGGATGCCGACGAAGTGCAAGATCCACTCGGGCGAAGTGTAACGAGCCCGAGTTAGCTCAGCGCGAGCCAAGAGTTGGCCGAAGGTAATTCGGCCGAGTCTTTGCGACGAAGCTAGCGGAGCGATGCAGGAGCACGGGTTTTGGCAAGCGGAGCTGTTTTGCGCAATATCGGTTTATATTTTTCTTTCTTAACAAACTAAAAGAAGACTATCATAAGATAGCCTTCCACTTTTATTCTTTCACATCGACCAGTCTTGGCGCTGCAATAAACAGAATCGAACAGACAAACGCCGTCAGCAGAAATGCCGGAATCATATAAGTCGCATTGTATCCGAACGAATACAGATAAACATTGCCAGTGGCAAATTCACGGAAGAACCAGATTCCCACAATAACGTGGACAATATAGCGCAGGAATGCACCGATAAATGCACCGGCTATAATCCAGGAAACAGCTTTTCCTTTCAGGCCGTCCCGCAGATTCTTAAAATAAGCGGTTCTCATCATGCCCGCAAAGCCTACGCTTGCAAACGCCACAATATAATCCAGTGTCACCTGAGTAAATGCGAAACCGAATGATAAGGGAACGATATAAACTCGTCCTGTGACAACCTGCAGCAAGCCGACCGCCAGTCCAGTCAGGAGACCTGCGCCTATTCCTCTGCGAAACGCCATCAGCACGATCGGAATCATGACCAGACTGACAGATCCTCCCTGTGGCATGCTGAACGCAATAAAATCCAGTACATAGCCGAGTGCGCCGAAAATCGCAATTTCGAGCATCAGCAATAATTTTTTATTCCTCATAAAATCCTCCTATGTGTTTGCACATCACCAGAAGGGCCGCCAATAAAAACCACACAAAAAGCGGCGCCAGGATAGATCCTGACGCCGCGTAAGGGCAGGTTTCCATCCACATCCCTGCGCAAGTATTAACTTACAGGTTCAAAGGGTAAGAACGTTCTCGTTCACTCTCAGCAATTGCTCCCCTTGTGGTGTATACAGTTTTTTTGTTTCATCTGTATTGTAACGAACAAAAAGAAGGGATGCAAGTTCGTTTTACCTTAAGTCATTAGGGTATTGTGAAAGTAAATGTTTCAGAAAGGCGGTGGAGGCAGCGAATAGTGCTGCTGTATTTATATGATTGAATTATTGAAAGATCTGATTAAAATTAAAAGTGATACGAAAGAAGGCGCCAATGAAGCGCTCCAATTTTGCGCTCGGTGGCTCGAACAAAGAGGAGAAAGGGTCCAAATCCATGACAATAACGGATTTTTGATGCTGACTGCCTCTAAAGGACATGGCGATGAAAAACTGATCTGGAATGGTCACGTCGATGTCGTGCCAGGCCACGAAGACCAATTCAGCCCTATGGAAGAGCTTGGCCGTTTGTATGGGCGAGGTTCAGCGGATATGAAAGCTGGCGTGGCAGCAATGATGCAGGCATTCACCGAACTGGATGCGGAAAAATTGTCCCGGGAAGTTCAGCTCCATCTCGTAACCGATGAAGAAATTGGCGGACACAATACTTCAGAATGGCTTGTTTCCCAAGGGTACAGTGGAAATTTTGTCATCTGCGGCGAACCGACCGGCTTGAAAGTCGGTCTGCAGTCAAAAGGCATTTTGCATATGGATATGGTTTTCAAAGGCAAGCCGGCACATGGCAGCAGACCTTGGGAAGGCATAAACGCCATTGAACGGGCCATGAAATATCATATGGCCATGGCGGAACTCCCTTTTCGAAAAGAATCGACGGAATATTACGAGCAGCCTTCTGTAAATCTCGCAATCATCAAAGCTGGTGAACGCTATAATATGGTTCCGGAAATCTGTGAAATGTCATACGACATCCGCTTTATGCCCGGCCAGGATCCCCAGGAAATTACGCGCCAGATGGTCGAACTCGGCGAAACGCTCGATATCGATTTTGATTACAAATCGAGTTCTGCAACAACACCTGCGCTGACCACGACCGATGAAAACCCGTACATCAAAACCTTGGAGAAAAGTATACAAAGCACTACCGGAAACGATGCCATCCTGTTTGGCCAGCACGGTGCTGCGGATACCCGCTATTATGCTGCGGTGAATGGTGGCGAAGGTGCCATCGAATTTGGTCCGACAGGCGATGACTGGCACGGCAACGCGGAATACGTTGAAATTTCCAGTGTCCATGAATACAAAGATATTCTATTGGCCCATGCAATGACTTGAATAGCATGTTTAAATCATTCCTAAAACGGGAATTTATAAAATATCTTTAAAACGAATGGAGCGATTAACATGGCAGTAGGTAGATTGTTCAAATCAGCACTTAAATATGGTCCTATAGCTTATCCGATCATCCGGAAATTCATGAATAAAAAGAAATCCAAAGGAAATGCGCAGACCAATACAAACCAGTATAAAAACAATCAATCTAAAAAATAACCGAAAAATCCCACTCCCTAATTGAAGGGAGTGGGATTTTTTTGGCTAAATGATCGGTAATATTGTCCGGAGAGCCTGATAGCCTGACTGAAGATTCGGCATCAGAAGGGCTGCTGCATCATCTTCCACTTCCTCTGCTCCTGGAGCCGGTGTCTCTTCCCTGTCTTCAGCTTGTTCGTCATTATCATCTGTGGGCTGGTCCTGTCCCGCCATGATTTCTTCAAAACTGATTGGATTCGGTTCAGGGAGTTCCCGGTCTTCGATTGTCCAGCCCCCGCGGTATTGTGCCAGGAATTGATTGGCCATTGCCTGGTAGCCTTCAATATTCGGATGGACATCGTTCGGATTGGGTACTTTCGAAGTCGCATTTTCACCAAATGCTTCATCAACCGATACGAAAATCGCACCGGCTTTCTCAGCTTCATTTCTCAGAATTTCATTCAATGTTGCCACTTGCTCCGCCAATCCTTCTTTCTGCGACTCCCGCGCATGCGGGTAAGCAAAATAATAGCCCATCACATAAATATCAGCGTTCGGTGCGGCAACAGTCAATTCATTCAAAATTTCGTCAATGTTCTGGCGTGCTCCATTCAGTGCGAAATCAGATTGTATCCGCTGAAATTGCAGCGACCCGTCAGCGGGATTGGCTTGCACCAATCGCAGCAGATCGTTTGCTCCTGCAGACAGCGTAATAATATTGGCAGAAGCAAGGACTTCCTGCGTTTCTTCTTCTTTCACCCGCTCCAGAACATCTTGAGTTGCAAACCCTGGAAAAGCGAGATCTTTCGAAAACAATGCGACCGGCTGATTGCGGCCCAATTCCTGGGCGATCAGATCGGCATACCCCGTATCGATCTGGCTTTCCGGTGTCTGCCCCGCAGCCAGTGAATCACCCAGCGCGATATAGACAGCAGGAATTTTCACCTCGGCTGCTGCCGTATCCATCATACTTACCGCCAGCAATAAAGCCAGCACCATTGCTGCTGTTTTCTTCATTTTCTTCACCTCTTAGAATGCCCAATTGCCTTTACGGAAAACCGGAATCTTCGAACCGTCTGCTGTGATGCCATCAATATCCATTTCCGCACTGCCGATCATGAAATCTTCATGGACAATCGATGTATTCAAACCGATTGCCGCCAATTGATTGCGCTCAAGATCACGGGCGCCTTCGAAGCATGTTGGATAAGAATCACCGATCGCCAGATGGTTTGAAGCATTTTCATCAAATAAAGTATTGAAGAACAAGAGACCCGAATCTGAAATCGGTGATTGATGTGGAACCAATGCCACTTCACCGAGATAGGCTGCTCCTTCATCCGAACTGATCATGTCAGTCAATAGTTCTTCGCCCTGTTCGGCTTGTGCTTTGACAATTTTTCCATCTTCAAAAGTCAGGGTGAATCCATCGATGATATTGCCCTGGTAAACCAATGGCTTCGTATTGTGGACAAAGCCATCCACTCCGTTTTTCAGCGGCACGGTATAAACTTCTTCCGTTGGCATGTTCGCGATAAACGGATTGCCCTGCGGTGTTTTTGATGCTCCTGACATCCAGATATGCTTATCGGGCAATGCAATCGTCAAATCCGTCCCAGGAGCTGTATAATGCAGTTTCACAAAGCGATGGTCATTCAACTGGGATGCACGTTTTTCGAGAAATTCAATGTGTTCTTTCCATAAAGAAACGGCATCTCCCCGTCCGATTCGCACCGTAGTAAAGATAGCTTCCCAAAGAGCTTCAATCTGCTTTTCAGGATCAAGTTCCGGAAATACTTTTGCAGCCCATTTCTGTGAAGGGATCGCAATAATCGACCAGGCCACTTTGTCGGAACCGACTGCCTGGCGATATCTCTCCAAGGCTTTGCCGGCAGCTTTTTGAGAATTTGATAAGCGTTTAGCCGGAATGCCGGTAAGCAAATCAGGATCTTCCGCATCTATCCAAAGGAATGAACCCCCCTTTTCAATAACTTCGTCGCGCTGGACTACAGACCACTCCGGATATTCTGTAAAAGCCTCGTCGGGGGCCAACTCGTAATGGGTGCGCGTCTGAACAGGATCCGAATAATTCACGTGGACATTTTTAGCTCCTGCTTCGTACGCTTTTTTGACAACCAGTCGAGTAAACTCAATGGTATCTGTTGTGGTATTGATCAGTACGGTCTGATCTTTTTGGACATTCAAACCAACATATACAGTCAGCTCCGCGTATTGCTCCATTTTTTGCTGGAAATTCATTTTTTATTCCCCTTTGCGTTCACTGTTTTGCTGGAACCTTCGACCAATTCACCGCCGTGCATTATTTTCTGCACCGGTTTTGATGGCAGATCTTTTGTGAATTTCTTATAATGTCTTTCATCCTGATAGGCAAGGAGCGTCAGTACTTCCCCGTCTGCGCCGGCTCTTCCTGTCCGTCCTGAACGATGAAGGTATTGATCGATCGTTTTTGGTACATCCACATGAATGACGTGGGTTACCAAATCGATATCCAGTCCGCGTGCCGCTACTTCTGTCGCAATAAGAATCGACACTTCCCCGTTGCGGAAAGCATCCAGCGCTTTCTTACGCTCATCTTTTCTCATTTCAGAATGCAATGTAACAATTTTGGTGTCACGGAATTTCAGTTTGTTTTCTTTCATCAGCAATTGATCGAGGTTGTTGACGAAGGCCAAACCTTTTACCCCTTCAATATGGGAAATGCGGCGCAGCAGATCCGTCTTGTCGCGTTCGTCCACTTTGATGAATGAATGCGTCACTTTTCCTTGCATCGGCAAGTCTTCCGCTGT
Source organism: Metaplanococcus flavidus (assembly GCF_042675885.1). Taxonomy (NCBI): domain Bacteria; kingdom Bacillati; phylum Bacillota; class Bacilli; order Caryophanales; family Caryophanaceae; genus Metaplanococcus; species Metaplanococcus flavidus. The sequence continues at coordinate 46,411 of NZ_JBHTKI010000009.1, forward strand.
CACATGAAGCCGTGTGGGATTCTGCATAAGGCGGTCAGCCACCAATTTCACTTCTTCCGTAATCGTCGCAGACACCAGCACCAATTGACGTTCATTTTGGGTCTTTTCGATGAGCGCTTTCATGACATTGCGGTGTTCCCGCGCCATCAATTGATCCCCTTCATCAAGCACTAATATCCGTATTTCATGCATTTTCAATTTTTTACTTTTCACCAGTTCATTCAAACGGCCCGGTGTACCAACGACAATTGTCGGCTTTTTCTTCAACTTCTCCAATTGGCGTTGCATATTTGCGCCGCCGATCAATTGGGTCACTGTAATATCTGTGCCTTCTGTCCATTCCCGCAGCACATTGACGATCTGCATTGACAACTCCTGTGACGGGGCGATGATCATTGCCTGAGTAGACGGTTTTTCCGGATTTACACGCTCTAAAATCGGCAGCACGTAAGCCAGTGTCTTACCCGAACCTGTAGGTGATTGGGCCAGGATATCATTGCCTGCCATCATTTCCGGAATCATTTGCTCCTGAATCGGCATGATTGTTTCAAAACCGGTCTTTTTCCATTTTTCTTGCCATACTGGACTTAATTCTTCTATAAAAGTCATTTCAATTCCACCTTTTTTTCAATGCTTTTAGTGTACCATATTTGCCGTTCTGGCGCCTTTTTTTGATGTATTCCACTTGCCGTATTGCCTGTAAAAATAAAGAAAAGCCGAACCGGAAACCGGCGCGGCCAATGTGTCAGGAATCTGTTGCTTCTTTTTGTGTATAAACGATTTCTTTTTCCTGTTCGGTTACCGGGCGCTGCGGCTTTTTGATGAACAGCGCCAATATAAGAGCGGCCAATGCGATGAACGTTGAAATGAAAAACGAGAAATTGATGCCTTCAAGCATCGACATATTCACTATGTTTTCCGGAGCAGTTCCATTTGCCAACATTTGTGCTGCCGCCGATTCCGTCCGTGTGTTCATCAGCGTAATGAGGAATGCGGAACCGATGGCACCCGCAACTTGCTGCAATGTATTATTGATGGCAGTGCCGTGCGGATATTCCTTTATCGGCAAAGTATTCAACCCGTTCGTCATGACCGGCATCATCACCAGGGATATTCCAAGCATGCGGATCGAGTAAATCAGCATGATCTGCCAATAGCTGGTGTCTAAAGACAATTGGCTGAAGAGATAGGTCGTAAACACGACCAGCGATAATCCGGGAATCGCCAGCACTTTTGCCCCCCATTTATCGAACATGCGCCCTGTGATCGGAGACATCATGCCCATGATCAATGCCCCTGGCAGCATAAGGAGTCCTGAGTCGATTGGGGAAATCCCTTTGATGGTCTGGACATAAATAGGCATCAGAATCATGGCGGAAAACATCGACATTGATAAGGCGATGGAAATTACTGAAGACAATGCGAACATCGGGTATTTATAAATCCGTATTTCGAGCAAAGGTTCTTCAAGTTTCAGTTGGCGCAGAATAAACAGGACCAATGACACCAAACCGACTGCTATCGTAATATAAACGATTGGATTCGACCAGCCGAGCGTACCGGCTGAACTGAAGCCGTAAAGTATCCCCCCGAATCCCAGGCTGGATAATACAAGCGAAAATTTATCCAGTGAAATTTCACGATTCTGGAAAGTTAAATTCTTTAATTTGAAAATCCCCAATAACAGCGGGATCAGCGCTATCGGCAGCACGATGAAAAATAACACACGCCAATCGTAGTTTTGCACGATAAAGCCTGATAAAGTAGGGCCGATTGCTGGTGCGACGACCATGACAAGCCCGAAATAGCCCATTGCAGTTCCTCGTTTTTCAACCGGAAAAGCTGCAAGCATGACGTTCATCAGAAGCGGCATCATCAAAGCTGCGCCTGATGCCTGCAGCAAACGGCCCGCCAGAAGGATTGCAAAAGTCGGTGCCAATCCGGCAATCAGCGTTCCCAGAGAAAACAAAGACATTGCAACGATAAAAATTGAGCGATTCGAGAAACGCTGTATGAAAAATGCACTGGCCGGGATCAGTATCCCGTTCACCAGCATATATCCGGTTACCAGCCATTGAGCGGTAGCAGCTTTGATTCCAAAGTCTGCCATGATTTCAGGCAAAGCGATATTCAATAAAGTCTGGTTGAATATCGCCACAAAAGCCCCGGTGAAAAGAATTGCTATGATGCCATAAGGCGTTTTATTCTGTTCAGTCATTCTGTTATTCCTCCGTATTTATCTTGCTGATTTTAACTTCTCGAAGCTCCATTTCTTCATTCTATACTCATAGTATATATTTATCAACAAAAATATACCAGTAGTATAATTAAATTGCATAAACTCTTGTTTGCAGGTATTCTGAAAATAGACTTAGAGTATAAAGGGGAGTATAAATGAATCGGAAAAAGCAGAATATCATAGATGCGGCCTACTCCCTTTTTATCGAAAAGGGATATTCCGCCACTTCTATACAGGAAATTCTCGATGAAGCAGGAATTTCTAAAGGCACATTCTACAATTACTTCGCCTCCAAAACCGAATGCCTCATCGCCATCATGGAATCAGTAGGCGCTGAAATCCGCCAAAAACGGATGGAATGTGCAGCCGGCAAGCGTGTGGACGATAAAGAAGTGCTGTCCGATCAGCTTGCCGTACGAATTCAGGTTAACCGGGAAAAAAATCTGTTCTCGCTGTACGAAAGCATTTTTTATTCCCAGGACAAAGAGTTGAAAGATTTCGCTAAAAATTCCTATAAGAAAGAACTCGACTGGATGTCTTCACGCATCATCGACCTGTACGGGCATAAAGCTGCCCCTTATGCCTTGGATAATGCGGCATCGATGCACGGGTCCACCCAGCAGCTTGTGAACCTCTGGCTATTGACGACCGATGAAGATCTTCCGCCCAAACGATTAGCCTCTTTCGTCGTCGACCGGCTCGAGGTTTCATTGCTGGCTCAAATAGATTCCGGTGAACGTTTTATACTGGCACCGACAGTCTATACAGAAAAAACTGCAGAGAACCTTACTGTGGAAGAACTCGCTGAGCAACTTGAAGCCTTTGCAGGAAATAATCCCGAAGATTCCGCTGAAAAACAGCTTATTCTATTTCTTGCCGGGGAATTGAAAATCCACTCGCCGCGGAAAGCACTGCTCGAAAGTGTGCTGGGCACTTTATCCAGCATCCCCGGACATGAATCGGAATTGATGATTTTACTGGAACAGGTGTGGAAAAAGCTGGCGAAGTTCTAATCTGTAATCAAAAAGAGGCAGACCGAAAATTCCGGTCCGCCTCTTTTAATTTGGATTTTTCCTGCCTTTTACAGCTTGTTCAAATGCATAGGCATATTCGATGAGCTTGGGTTCGCTGAAAGCCATTCCGTTGAACGTTATGCCGAAAGGTTCCATTGTTTCTGTATAGCCGAACGGCACAGTAATCGCCGGAAAACCGGCAGCAGCACCGACATTGCAGCCAAAATCCTGGGGCAGGATGATGGCGTCGGCTCCTATTTCTTTTAAAGTGGCGTTAATGCCATATTCCGCAGCCAGGAAACGATTGCGTTCAAGCGCTTCCACATACTCTCTTTCACTGAGCATTCCCGTCAACAGATTGGCCTGCTCCAAAAGATTCTGACCGAATTTCAGCATTTTTTCAGAATTTTCATTATTGAAGGCGATGACATCATCCATCGACCTGATTGGGTTCAACGAATCCGTTTTGGCCAAATATGCATTGAGATCCGCTTTGAATTCGTGCAGCAATACAGCAAAGCCAAGATCCTCCTGATTGGACCCCAGATCCACGTCTTCAATAATCTCGGCACCGCATTCCTTAAGCTTGGTTTTCGCCTGCTCAAACAGCTCGAGTTGCTCATCCGAAATTTCTTTGAACAATTCAGGAGTCACAGCGAGCTTCACATTCTTCAACCCGTTTTTCTTCAGATGCGTGCTCCAGTCATAACTCTCGAAATCTTTGGAAAATCGGGTAATCGGATCTTCCGGATCATAACCGATGAGAGCCGAAAACACTTTGACTGCATCTTCAACTGTGCGGGCCATGGGTCCTGCAGTATCTTGAGTATGCGACAATGGTATGATCCCCCTCCTGCTTATCATGCCAATGGTCGGCTTTATGCCAACAAGGCTATTCTGGGCAGCAGGATTGATAATCGAACCCGATGTTTCCGTACCGATTGATGCTGCAGCGAGATTGGCGGCCACCGCTGCAGCCGCCCCTGAACTCGAGCCCCCGACGTCAAAAGCACCATATGGGTTGTTCACCTGGCCGCCGCGGGAACTATAACCATTCGTCATTTTATCGGACATGAAATTTGCCCATTCCGTCATATTGGTTTTGCCTAAGATGACCGCACCTGCCTTGCGCAGTTTCTCTATAAGGTATGCATCGTTCAGAGCATAATGATTTTCCAGCGCCAGGGAACCGGCACTCGTATGCATTTTATCCCCGGTTTCCATATTATCCTTCACCACAATGGGAATTCCATGCAACGGACTTTTGAAGTCTTTGCGCTGTTGTTCAAAATCCAGTGATTGGGCAACTTGAAGGGCATCCGGATTAATTTCAAGAATCGAGTTGATGTTTTTGTCACGCAGTGAAATATTTTCTTTATACATCAAAACCAATTCTTCTGAACTGATATTTCCCGCCTTCATTTCTTCCTGCATATCGAAGATCGTCATTTCATCCAATTTTTCAATCCGGAAATCTTCCAACTTTTTATGATGCATTGCTTCCCCTCCTCTATCGCGTCTTATTAGATAAATACTGAAAATAAAAAAGCCCCAGCTTACGAGCTAAGGCTTTTCTGGGTATATTCCTTCATCAGTTCATATAAGCTCAACTCGTATAATTGCCGTCCATTAATTTTGAAGACATTGTGCGCCACCAATTCCTCGATGACCGTCGAGCGCTTATTTTCAAATTTCGATTTCGGTATCTGTTCCATTCTGTCCGTTCTCTCCTTGTGAAGTATTCCTTTGTCTTTACCCCTCCAGGACCCTGCACGAAACTCTTCTTTTGAAAATTAAACAAAATAAAACCGGACGCATTTTGCGGCCGGTTATTTTTATGAAGTTTACTATTTCTCAAGTTGCAGCCATGCGACCGCTTCGCAATGGGTGGATTGCGGGAACATGTCCACCGGCTGCACTTCCTGTGTGCGATAGCCGCCGTCTTCGAGTATGCGGAGATCTCTGGCAAGCGTCGCCGGGTTGCAGGACACATATACAACCCGTTGCGGACGCTGTTTCAGAATCGTCCGGAGCAATTGCTCATCGCAGCCTTTACGCGGCGGGTCGACAACGAGGACATCCGCTTGTCTCCCTTCTTTATACCAGCGTGGAATCACCTGCTCGGCAGGTCCCGCTTCGAAAAGAGTATTGCTGAGTCCATTGAGTTCGGCATTGCGCTTGGCATCTTCAATCGCGGGAGCCACTATCTCCACGCCCATGACGAATTTGGCACGCTTTGCAAGGAATAACGAAATCGTGCCGATTCCACAATAGGCGTCGATGACGGTTTCATTGCCGGTCAGATTGGCATATTCCAACGCCTGGCCGTAAAGCACTTCTGTCTGCTCCGGATTGATTTGATAGAATGAGCGGGCGGAAATTTCAAAACGGACACCGCCGATTTTGTCTTCAATGACATCCTTGCCCCAAACAGTAATTGTTTCATCACCGAAAATGACATTCGTTTTTTCCGGATTGACATTTTGGACGACCGATACAGTTTCCGGGACAAGCTCCCGGATCAATTCAACAACACGTGCTGCCTGCGGGAACTTTCTCTTCTTGGTAATCAACACCACCATGATTTCACCGGTGGCACGCGCTTTACGGACGACCACGTGGCGCAACTGCCCGCGATGCGTCTCTTCTTCATACGGTTCGATGCCGATTTCCATCAGCTTCTGTTTAATGCCTGCCATCAAAGTGTCCGCTTCCGGCGTTTGAATCAGGCAAATATCCGTATCCGCAATCCGGTGCGAACGTGATTGGTAAAATCCGGCCACCACACGGCCATTCTCCATGCCAAAAGGAATCTGGGATTTATTGCGGTAACGCCACGGATCCTCCATTCCCTTAACGGCGTGGACCGGAACATCCGGTAATTTTCCGATGCGGGTGATGGCATCACGCACAAGTTTGCGTTTGAACGTCATCTGGCCTTCGTAGGACAGATGTTGGATCTGGCAGCCACCGCATGTATCAAATACCGGACAAGGCGCTTCCACCCGGAATGGGGAAGCATTTTCAACTTGGAGCAATTTGGCAAAGCCATAGGATTTTAAGGTTTTCAATACATGGATATGTACATCTTCACCAGGCAGCGCGCCATGGATGAATAATGGATATCCTTCTACTTTGGCAACTCCTGCGCCGTCGTGGGTCAAATCTTCCACGTGGACCAGCAGCCGCTCATTTTTACTTACAGGTTTCAAATCGTTCACTCCATTTCACATTCGTTTATTGTACTATAGAAAAGCGCAGGCGACCATCAAGATTCGACGGGCATAAGACGATCTGGCGTAGCGGCGCCTTTTGCCGCATAGCCAGAGTGGCTTATGTCACTAGAAACTGGGCGCCGGAGTCTAGACAATATGAAAAAACGCGCCCAGGCAAAGCCTGGGCACGCGCCGGTCATTCACGATCCTTCGATACAACTCCGTCTCTCAACGCGAACCAGAAACCGAAGATCACAGATCCGATCAATACGAGAAATGGTGCATAAAATATTAAGAAATCCTGCATGGAAACTGCCCCCTTTTATGCATGATAATCCGATTTTCCTTTGACGTAATCCTTATCGAACAAGAACAGACGGAACAAAAGATACAATGACGGCAACAACAGGCCAAGGCCAGCGATGAATGCGATGATCAACGCAATCGCCATCGCTTCATTGGTAAAGCTGTCGTAGATCGTCAGATACGGATACAGCAGATACGGATAATGGGAAACGCCGTATGCGAAGAAGGCTGTAAAGAATTGGCCGACCAGCAGGATAAAAGCGAGCCCATAATTCTTTCTTTTCCATATCAGATAGACCGTACCGGCGAACAGCAGGAACGAAATGGCGAATGCCCACCACAGGTCAAGGATGCGGCTGAAATGTTCCGGGTTATGATCCCGCAGTTCATAAATGATGCCAGTTGCCGTCACAATTGCGGGTCCTGCCCATACCAGCGCGTATTTCCGCATCAAATCGGTCGCTTTGGCATCTCCTGCCTTATTGGCGTACCACGTCAGAAATACGGCCGATATATAAAGCACTGCCGTGAGACTGAGGACAACGATGCTCCACATCAATGGACTTGTGAAAAGCGCCCAATAATCGAGATATGGCTGGCTCCCCTCCATTTTGATGAATCCGCCTTCGGACATGGCAAGCACCGGTGACAGGGAAGCCGGGAGCAGAAGCCCCGACAATCCATACATATAAATATAGCCCCGATGATTGATTTTAGCGCCGTATGTGGCAAAAGCATAATAGGAACCGCGAACCGCCAGTAAAACAAGAGCGATACTTGCCGGAATCAGTAAAGTGGTACCGTAATAAAATGCAGTTAGCGGGAAAAATCCTATGATTCCCACAAAGAAAAACACAAAAAACACATTCGTAACTTCCCATACCGGCGATAGATACCGCTGAATGATACCTGTCAGGATATGCTGTTTGTTGGTGAAAGCGCTATAGGCGTTGAAAAATCCGGCTCCAAAATCAATGGATGCCACAATTACATACAGAAACAGGAACAGCCAGAGAACCGAAATACCAATTATTTCTAAAGTCATTCCGGATCACCGCCTTTTCCACCTTTTTGTCGATCAGCAAGTTCTTTTTCCACCGGGTTGCGTTTATACATCCGGGACAGCACAACAATCGTACCAACTCCGAGGATAAAATACAGGCCAGCGAACAGGATAATCATCAGATCGACTTGTCCGCTTGTCGTTGCTGCCTCGCTGGTTCGCAAATACCCGCGCAGTATCCAAGGTTGGCGTCCCACTTCTGTAAACCACCAGCCGGCCTCGATTGCGATCAATGCGAGCGGCCCTCCCGCTACCGTCAGCCAGCGGAACCATTTCTTCGTAATAATCGCCCAGTTGCCCCAAGTCCCGAAAAGGAAAACAAAGGAGAAGAATGCCAGCCACATGCCGATTGTAACCATCGTATCGAAAAGGTAATGGATCCACAGTGGCGGTCTTTCATCTTCCGGGAATTCATTCAGACCGGTTACTTCAGCACCCGGGACTCCATGCGCCAATATACTCAGTGCATAAGGTATTTCAATCGCGTACTTCGGCTCCTCTCCGTCAAGGACACCGAAAAGAATCAGTCTTGCTTCACCTTCCGTCTCAAAATGCCATTCAGCTGCTGCAAGTTTTTCAGGCTGGTATTCCGCAAGATATTTACCCGAGAAATCACCAATGAGAGCTGTGGCAATTGAAAACACAAAACCGAGTTTCATTGTCAGAAGCAGCGCTTTTTTATGATAAATATGATTGGAGCCCTGGACGAGGCGCAAAGCCGCAATCGATGCAAGTACAAATGCACTGGCCATGAAAGCCGTCGCCATAACGTGGGCGACTTTGGTTGGCATTGCAGGATTGAACATCGCGAGCAGCGGGCTGACGTTGACCAGTTCGCCATTCAAGATATCAAAACCTTGCGGCGCATTCATGAAGGCATTAACGATTGTAATGAATACAGAAGAAGCGGCTGCCCCCAAAGCAACAGGGATCAGCAGCAGCAAATGCTTACGCTGGTCCTCAAAGCGATCCCATGTATATAAATAAATACCAAGGAAAATTGCTTCAAAGAAAAACGCAAAAACTTCCATGAATAATGGCAAGGCGATTACATTCCCCGCCAATTGCATAAAGTTCGGCCACAGCAGCGACAATTGGAGACCGATTGCAGTTCCTGTCACTACTCCGACGGCTACCGTTATGACAAATCCTCTCGCCCATCTGCGGGCAAGCAGAATATAATGATCATCGTTCTTTTTTATCCCGACCCACTGAGCGATTAAAATCATCAGCGGAATGCCGACTCCGATTGTTGCGTATAGAATATGAAATGAAAGAGTCATCATGGTCAGGATACGGCTTAATAACACTGTATCTTCAAATCCCATTTACCTGTCCCTCCTGAGGAATATATTTCTCCGTAACTAACATACAATTATTGTACCCTAACCAAGGTCCATGAATCTTCTGTAAGGAATGTTTTAAACCCGATATTTCCGGAAACTTTGAATAAGCTGTGACAATAAAAATAAGGTATCACTTGAAATTTACCTGAATTTTTAGTATTCTATAGAGAATTAAAATAAAGGGTGATTCATATGGAAACAAGCAGAAAAGTTTTTGCCTACATCACAAGAGGTCCAGAAGAAAATCGTGAATTGCTGGTTTTCGAGTACAGAGGTGAACCTGAAGTCGGCGTACAGGTGCCGGGTGGTTCTATCGCAGAAGGCGAAATGCTCATCGATGCACTTTATAGGGAAGTCCAGGAAGAAACCGGACTTCCGCGCGACGTATTGGATTTTGCCGGTAAGATCCATAAGTATAATTATTATCCTGAACACCGGGATAAAGTGTATGAACGCAATATGTTCCATTTCGAATACACCGGAGAAAAAGTCGATGAGTGGGAACATACCATCAAAAGCAGTGGCCGTGACAATGGCATGACTTTGCTGTTCCGATGGGAACCGGTCGATGATTTGCCTAAACTCGCAATGGAACAGGACACAGCGATCGAACTATTGTAATTATGTAGGCACATCAAAAAGAAGCCTGGCAATTCTCTGCTAGGCTTCTTTTTTATGGTTTCCTCGATGCGGATGATGCAGATCGATTAACCGTTAATTTATGTCTTTATCTTGTAAAGACTGTATGGGAACCAGTACTTCTATATGTTTCTCGAGGTTTTGGAAAACCGCCGGTAAAACGCCACCGAATTCACCGTCAAGATTCAACATGACCCGTTCCTTCGATGTAACTGAAATCCTGCTGGCTTTGGCATAAATGACATGAGGGTTTGTTAGATGCTCTCCCCGAAGTGCAAGTGAAGCCAAACGGATAAACTCGGCCATATTCACTTCTTTCAGAATCAGCAAAGTAAATTTCCCGTCATTGATGCTGGCATCCGGTGCAAGTTTTTCGAAGCCGCCGACTGAATTGGTCAAACCGATCAGAAACATCATCGCTTTGTCGTCAAACACTTCACCGTCATATTCAATGCGTACATTGGACGACCGGATCGACGGCAGCATCTCAATGCCCTTCAAATAATAAGCCATCTGGCCAAGAACCGTTTTCAACTTGCTTGGAACTTCATAAGTCAGCTCCGTCATTCTGCCGCCACCGGCTATATTGATGAAATAGCGGTCGTTCATCATCCCCACATCCACCGGGATCGAATCCCCCTGTAGGATAATGTCTACAGCTTTGGTAATATCACGGGGAATATGTACCGCACGGGCAAAATCATTTGTCGTGCCCATTGGAATCAATCCAATCTTCGGTCGCTTCTCAAATGTTGAAATGCCGGATACCACTTCGTTCAATGTCCCGTCTCCTCCGACTGCCACAATCAGATCAAAACCTCTTTCGACAGCAGCAATGGCTGCGGCTGTTGCGTCGCCTTCGCAGGTCGTGGCATGGCACGACGTTTCGTAACCGGCTATCTCCATTTTTTCCAGTACTTCCGGCAGATGCCTGCGGAATAATTCCCTGCCGGATGTGGGATTATAAATAATTCGTGCTCGTTTCATAGGATTTCAGCCTTTCTCCACTTACTCTAGAAAATAAGACAATAAACAGAAGTTAAAAGTTCCTTAAATTACAAAGTCTTCATTTTGAAAGTGATTTTGTCAAAACTGCTTTCAACTCTTCGTAGACACTGTCCCAGTATTCACTTTTGTAAACAAATCCGTCAGTGATTTCACCGATCACTGTTTTAAAATGCAAGTCGTATTGCGGATCTTCTTTTTCGGGTAATTTCGCTTTCAGCCCGTCGACAAATTCCTGGACCATTGCAGATCTCGGACCCCAGTCAGCCAGCACTTCCCCGTCCTGTGATAAAAAGACGTATTTCGGAATGGAACGGCTGCCATTTGTCAGATAACGATCCATCAATTCCAGGTTTTCATCCCGGTAAACACAACGAACTTCGAGGTCAGCCGCATCTGCGATTTTACGCAAAATCGCATTATTCATCATGGCATCTCCACACCAGTCTTCAGTGATTACCAGAATTTGAGGATTTTTCTCTTTCAAAAGTGCGAAAAATTCTTCATCTTTCGGCAACTCGAATTTTTCATAAATCGAATAGGATTTCTCTTGGTTGGATTCCATTTGAGACATATATTTTTCAAGAGTTATCGCATTTTCAAAATAATTCTGCTCTACTGACATACTATCACATCTCCTTTAAAATAAGTTTACTTGTCTTCCCTAAAAGCTTCAAATGTTATTGCTCTGAATAAGAAAAGCGGCAACGGCCGCTCAGCTCCGACATGCACTGGAGGGCTTGAAAGTAATGGCGCTTTTTGCCAATGCTGGAAAGACCGAAGCGACTCGAGGAGTTGGCCGTTGGAGTCTGGACATAAAAAGGATGGTCCATTTGCGGACCATCCTCCCCCCTTACCTTTTACCTATTTCTTCCAATAAAATCTTATTCAGCAACGGCGGATTTGCCTGTCCTTTGGTCGCTTTCATAATCTGCCCGACAAGGAAACCGATTGCGCGGTCTTTGCCGTTTTTAAAGTCTTCAATCGATTGCGGGTTGGCATCCAGTGTAGTCGTGACATATTCACGCAAAACGCCTTCATCCGAAATCTGGACGAGTCCTTTTGCTTTGACGATATCATTGGCGTCGCCGCCGTTTTCAATCAATTCACGGAATACTTTCTTGGCAATTTTCGATGAAATTGTGCCGTCACCGATCAATTTGATCATGCCGGCCAGGCCAGCAGGCGTTAATGCCGTATCAGCCAATTCTTTTTGTTCAGCGTTCAGGTAAGCAGAAACTTCGCCCATCAGCCAGTTCGAAACGAGTTTGGCATCTGCGCCTTCAGCAACCGTCGCCTCGAAAAAGTCGGAAATCGGTTTAGCCAGCGTCAGCACCATGGCGTCATAAGGGGACATCCCCAGTTCAGCCACATAACGGGCTTTACGTGCATCCGGAAGTTCCGGAATTTCAGCACGGACTCGTTCAATCCAGGCATCATCAATAACGATGTCGACAAGATCCGGTTCAGGGAAATATCGGTAATCATCGGATCCTTCTTTTATGCGCATCAGAACCGTTTTAGCGGTCGTTTCATCATAACGGCGTGTTTCCTGCGGAATTACACCACCCGACAGGAGTACTTGTTCCTGGCGAACCTGTTCATGCTCAATCCCTTTTCGTACGTAGTTGAACGAGTTCAGGTTTTTCAATTCCGTTTTCGTGCCGAATTGCTCCTGACCCCATGGACGCAGTGAAATATTCGCGTCACAGCGCAAGGATCCTTCCTCCATACGGACATCGGAAACGCCCGTATATTGGATGATCGCTTTGATTTTTTCGAGGAAAGCGTACGCTTCATCCGCCGTGCGCATATCCGGTTCAGAAACAATCTCGATCAAAGGTGTTCCCTGGCGGTTGAAATCAACCAGTGAATGGCCGTTGTCCGTATGCGTCAGTTTCCCTGCATCTTCTTCCATATGGAGACGGGTGATGCCGATGCGTTTTTTCTCTCCATTGACTTCGATTTCGATCCAGCCATGTTCACCGATCGGCTGGTCAAATTGGGAAATTTGATAAGCTTTCGGGTTGTCCGGATAGAAATAGTTTTTGCGGTCGAATTTAGTGTGGCGTGTAATTTCGCAATTTAATGCCAATGCCGCTTTCATTGCCCAATCGACTGCGCGTTTATTGACTACCGGCAGGACCCCGGGATAACCGAGGTCGATTTCATTTGTATTGGTATTCGGTTCTGCGCCGAAATGTGCAGGTGAAGGTGAAAACATTTTGGAGTCGGTTTTCAGTTCAACGTGCACTTCAAGCCCGATGATCGTTTCAAAATTCATTGTGCTGCTCCCTCCCATAATTGAGGAGTTTTTTTGTGGAAATCTGTCGCCTTTTCAAAAACGTCAGCTACACGATAAACCGTTTCCTCGTCGAAATAATTTCCGATGATCTGCAAACCGAGCGGCATTTCGCCTGCAAAACCGCAAGGAACCGAAATCGCCGGAACCCCAGCCAGGTTTACAGGAATCGTCAGGATATCGTTGGCATACATTGTCAACGGGTCATCGATGATTTCCCCGATTTTAAATGCCGGAGTCGGTGTTGTCGGACTTACAATGACATCGTAATTTTGGAATGCATCATCAAAATCCTTTTTGATCAATGTGCGCACTTTTTGCGCTTTTTTATAATAAGCGTCGTAATAACCCGAGCTTAAAGCGTAAGTTCCAAGCATTATGCGGCGCTTCACTTCATCGCCAAAACCTTCCGCACGCGTATTCATATAGAAGTCGAGCAGGCTGCTCGCCTTATCCGTACGGTAACCGTAGCGGATGCCGTCGAAGCGGGAAAGGTTGGAAGACGCTTCCGAGGAAGCCAATAAATAGTAAGTGGCAAGGGCGTATTTGGAATGAGGCAAGGAAATTTCTTCCCAGATTGCGCCTTTTTCCTTCAATACCTCAAGTGCGTCGTAAACTGCCTTTTTCGCTGATTCACTGACGCCTTCTCCGAAGTATTCCTTTGGCACACCAATGCGAAGCCCTGTGATGTCGCCAGTAAGAGCTGCCGCGAAATCCGGTACTTCCACATCTGCTGAAGTCGAATCCTTTTCATCATGGCCGGAAATCGCCTGCAGCAGCAAAGCATTGTCTTTTACATTGCGTGTTACCGGTCCGATTTGGTCCAATGAAGAAGCAAAAGCGATCAGTCCGAAACGGGAAACACGTCCGTATGTAGGTTTCATTCCTACAACGCCACAGAATGCTGCAGGCTGGCGAATAGATCCGCCTGTATCCGAACCGAGTGTAAACGGTACTTCACCTGCTGCAACAGCAGCTGTCGAACCGCCTGAAGATCCACCAGGCACGTAATCGGTGTTCCATGGATTTCTTGTCTTCTTGTAATAGGAGTTTTCGTTTGATGAACCCATTGCGAATTCGTCCATATTCAATTTGCCGACGATCACCATTCCTGCTTCTCTTAGCTTTTCGACCACCGTTGCATTATAAATCGGGTCAAAGCCCTCAAGAATACGGCTTGACGCAGTCGTAACCAATCCTTTAGTCATGATATTGTCTTTAACGCCAATCGGTAAGCCGAATAACGGCCCGCGCTGTTCCATCGGTGTGTTATCCATTTCAGTGGCTGTTGTAGTCGCCTGTTCTTCGTTCAATGCCAGAAAAGCATCGACTTTCGGATCAAGTTCATTGATGCGGTTAAAAGTTTCTTTTGTCAGCTCTGAAATCGTTGCTTCATTCTTACGAATCAATTCCTGCAACTCCGCAGCTGTCTTGTCATAGAATTTCATGGTTTCCCTCCTCACATCTATTCCAGAATCGTCGGAACCTTCACTTGTCCCGCAATATGTTCTTTAACGTTTTTCAAAACTGTTTCACGCGGCAAGCCTGGTTCCGCTTTATCTTCACGCAAAACATTGACCATCGGCAATACATGCGTAGTCGGCTCCACATTATCTGTATCCAGTTCGTTCAGAAGTTCCATCGCATTCGTGATGGCTTCCAATTGTTCCGCAAAATGGACCGCTTCTTCATCAGTAATTGCCAGACGCGCCAAATGCGCAACTTCGATCACTTCTTCTTTTGTCATTTTCGCCATTTCTTTACACCTCCGAAATCAGTAAACATACGCTATATCGTACCATTTTTTAAAGGAAATGAATAGAGACAGCCGCCGTGGCTGCCTCCATTTCAATTGAATCTATTCATAAATATGGACAACCGGTTCGGTTTCGTTGGCTTTTCTCAAAATCAGCGCTTCCGCTCCATTTACAGAATGCAAATCGACTTGCACTTGGATATTCTCAGGAAAATGCTTCATGACAAGCCCTGTCAAATATTGTGTAAAGCCGATGACTTCCGAGGATCCATAAAACTGGATGGGAATTTCAATCTGCAGTTTGCGGATCGAGTCTCCCTGATAAAATCCTGTTCCGATGACACTTGTGAAATTCGAGAAGTATTCTTCCACATCCTGCTTGAAGTTCTTGAAAGATGTATCCACTTCCCGATATTTCTCTTCGGGATTAGATGATGGGAAAATAACGTATTCCTCGCTGATAGGATTCCAGTTGGCAACCGCCGTGTCACCGCCTGGAGCAACACCGTAAGTGAAATAACTTCCGGCGGTTATCGTACTGCGGCTTTCCTGCTTGAAAAGTCCAACAGTGATCGGTATGTCTGCCATTCCTTCTTTTTGTCTCAGCCGATTGACGATTTCATCCGCCATGCGCTTGCCTTCAGCCTCCAGTTGCTCCTGGGATATCGTTTCTTCATAAGAAACACCTTCTGCATTTTTGCTGTAATAGACCGAATTGAGTGCAAGTCCGACTGACACACCACCCAGCCTGATCGTGTCTTCATTGGTTTTCACAAGATAATTTTGCTCGATGATGTGCGCAAGGATTTCGGGCGGTGGGTTATCACGGGGTTCATCCCCTTCCTCCGCCTCTTCAGCAGGTGCGGCCCTCTTGTCTTCCGCATTCAATCCTGTTGGATTATCTTCTCCGTGGTAACGGCGAAGCCATGCAGTGATTTCTTCATCCGTTATGATCTGGCCTTCCTGAAAAAAATAATCGTCAGGCGAAAACTGATTTTGGGACAGTCGCAATAGACCTTTTTCCGCTTCTTCAATATCGTAGCGTGAATTCATCCGATTGATGATTTTCCCTCGCGTGGCACTTTGCTTATAAGGTAAAAGGGTCCGGTAAAATTCTTCATCCAGCTGCATGCTTGGAATAATTGCCGTTTCCACTTCCTCCGTGCCGATGACTTCTGTTTCATTCGTCTCCGACGGCACACAGGCTGTAAGCAATAAAATGCTGGCTGGGATCATCCACCAAATGCGTTTCATGTTCAATAATCTCCTCATTTGTTCAATTCCTCGATCAATTGCTGTTCATTCCAGATTTCAATTTTCAAATCTGTCGCTTTGTCCAATTTGGATCCGGCTTCTTCGCCTGCAATCAGCAAATCGGTTTTCTTGCTGACGCTGCCGGACATTTTGCCGCCCATCGCCTCAATGCGTTCAGTTGCTTCGGAGCGAGTCAGCTGTTCCAATTTACCGGTCAAAACAATTTTCTTGCCGGCAAATGCGTTCGAGCCCGCTTCCACCTGGACCCGTTTGCCGGTATAAGTAAGATTGACGTTTTCATTTGCTAAACGTTCCACGAGAGCCCGAACTTCTTCACTGTCGAAATAAGTGACGATGGCATCTGCCATTTTATCGCCGATTTCATGGATGTCCATCAATTCTTCAAGTGACGCTGCCATCAGCCTTTCCATCGAACCGAAATGTTCGGAAAGGATGCGGGCCGCTTTTTCGCCGACGTGCCGGATACCCAGTCCAAACAATAACCTTTCCATTGAGTTGCTGCGTGACGCGTCAATCGCCGCGATTAAATTGGATGCCGATTTATCGCCCATCCGTTCCAATTCAAGCAATTGCTCTTTTGTCAGTTTATAAATATCCGCAATATCAGCAATCAGCCCTTCCTGATAGAGCTGTTCAATAACTTTTTCACCAAGCCCATCGATGTTCATCGCATTGCGTGACACAAAATGGATCAGGCCTTCCGTGATTTGAGCCGGACATTTCGGATTGACGCAGCGGAGTACCACTTCGCCTTCGATCCGCACCAGTTCCGAATCACATGCCGGACAATTCTCCGGCATATGGAAAGGTTCTTCATCGCCTGTCCGCAGTTCGATGAGCGCCCGGACCACTTCCGGGATGATATCGCCCGCTTTTCGGATGATGACTTTATCGCCGATCCGGATATCTTTTTCTTTGATCAGATCTTCATTGTGCAACGAAGCCCGCTGAACAGTCGATCCGGCAACCGATACGGGATCAAGGATCGCAGTCGGTGTGACAGCGCCGGTGCGCCCGACACTGAGTTCGATATCGCGAAGGTTCGTCATCACTTCTTCGGCAGGGAATTTATAAGCCGTTGCCCATTTCGGGCTCTTCGCCGTAAACCCGAGTTCCTGCTGCTGAAGAAAGCGGTTGACTTTGATGACAATGCCATCGATTTCATAGGACAGCTTCAGACGCTGTTCTGTCCAGGTTTCTATATATTCGAGCACTTCCTCGACGCTGCGACAAACTTTTCGTTCCTCATTCGTCTTGAAGCCGAGTTTATTTAAATAAGTCAGCGATCCATCGTGATTGTCAAGTCCGTAATTTTCTGCGTCCCCGCCGATTCCGTAGATGAAAACATCCAAATTTCGGCTCGCCGCTATTTTGGGGTCGAGCTGACGAAGCGAACCGGCAGCAGCGTTGCGGGGATTGGCGAAAACTTCTTCTCCCTTGTCGCCGCGCTGCTCATTCAATTTAAGGAATGATTGTTTCGGCATGAAGACTTCACCGCGCACCTCAAGCGATACCGGCTCTTTCAACTTCAATGGAATTGAACGGATCGTCCGCAGGTTGACGGTGATGTCTTCGCCGACACGGCCATCGCCGCGCGTTGCACCACGGACAAACTTGCCGTTTTCGTAGATTAATGAAACTGCGAGCCCATCTATTTTCATCTCACAGACATATTCAACCTGTTCCCCAGCGCCGTTCCTGACACGCTTATCGAATTCCCGCAAATCATCTTCACCGAAAACATTCGACAAACTCAGCATCGGCCGGTCATGTGTCACTTTTTCAAAATTGGAGATCGGTGCTCCGCCGACCCGCTGCGTCGGTGAATCCGGAAACACCAGATCCGGATACAGAGTCTCCAGTTCAATCAATTCATGGAGCAATTGATCGTAAACCGCGTCAGGAACCTTCGGATTATCCAGCACATAATAGGCATGGCCGTAGGTACCGAGCAATTCATTCAATTCACTCACCCGTTGTTCCGCCTTGATACGGTCCATAATATACCTCCCGGTTAAACTTTTTCGATCGGCGCGAATTTGGCCAGAAGCCGTTTGATGCCGACTGGGCTTGGGAATGCGATATCCAGTTCTGTCTGTTCGCCTTCCCCTTTGACACCAACCACAGTGCCCGTACCCCATTTTTTATGCGTCGCTTTATCGCCAGGATTCCAGCCAAGCTTGTCGCCGCCCGATTGCTGATAGGCGGGACGTGATACCGCCGCGCGTTTCGGCGTTTGCTTATAGCCTGTTGCCGCGCCGGCACGGTGCTGTGCAACCGTCTGCTCAATCAACTCTTCAGAGATTTCTTTAATGAATCGGGAAGGCATATTCCAATTGCTCTTGCCGAACAGGGTCCGGGAAGTCGCATGGGTTAAGAACAGCCTTTTTTCAGCTCTCGTAATCCCGACATACGCCAGGCGCCGTTCTTCTTCCATTTCTTCTTCATCGTTATTGGAACGCGAATGCGGAAATACGTTTTCTTCCAGTCCGATGATGAAGACGACCGGAAATTCAAGTCCCTTCGCCGCGTGCATCGTCATCAGGATGATCGGTCCGTCCGCTTCCTCTTCGTCATCGAGTGAGTCGATATCCGAAATCAGCGCAAGATCCGTCAGGAAAGCCACCAATGATTTATCGTCACTCTGCTTTTCGAAAGTTTGGGTCACCGTCAGGAATTCATTCAAGTTTTCGAGGCGGCTTTCGCCTTCGATCGTCTTGTCGTTCTGCAGCATCTGGCGGTAGCCCGATTTTTTCAGAACTTCTTCCACCAATTCAGTGACTGACAGATATTCCTGCATTTCCGTGAAACCGGCAATCATGGCACGGAATTCCAATGCCGTTTGGGCAATTTTAGGTGAAACGCCCATAAAATCGACTTCCTGCAGCGCATCCATGATGGTGCGATCCTGATCGATGGCGAAAAGGGCCATCCGTTCAAAGGAAGTTGCCCCGATGCCGCGCTTCGGTTCATTGATGATGCGCGCCAGGGACAAATCGTCGTCATTATTGGCGATCAGCCGCAAATAGGCGAGAAGATCCTTAATTTCCTTGCGGTCATAGAACTTCGTTCCACCGACGATTGTATAATGCATATTCGATTTGACGAACATTTCCTCCATGATCCGCGATTGGGCATTGGTGCGGTAAAGGATCGCAAAATCGGAAGTCTTATAATTTTCCTCTTGCATCAGCTTTTGGATAGTCTGCACGACAAATTGCGCTTCCTGGCGTTCATCTCCCGCTTTATGCAATGTGATGGCCGGACCTTCCGCATTGTCGGTATGCAATTCTTTCGGGTAGCGGCTCGTATTCCGCTTGATCACATCGTTCGCTGCCTGAAGAATACGCTTGGTGGAGCGGTAATTCTGTTCGAGCATGATGACTTTCGCATTCGGGTAGTCTTTCTCGAATGACAGGATATTCGTAATGTCGGCGCCGCGCCAACGATAAATCGACTGGTCCGAATCTCCGACGACGCAAATGTTTTTGTATTTGCTCGCCAATTTCTGGACCAGCTGATATTGTGCATTATTGGTATCCTGATATTCATCAACATGGATATATTGGAATTTATTCTGATAGAACTCCAGTACGTCAGGCATTGTGTTGAATAATTTCAGAGTAGTCATGATCAGATCATCAAAATCGAGCGACTGGTTTTTTCGAAGCCTTTTTTCATAGCCTTCATATACTTCAGCAATCGTTTTTTCATAGGGGTTATGTGGATTGGCGTTTGCCGCAAATTCACTGGCCGTGATGCACTCGTTTTTTGCCGATGAAATTGCGTTTAAAACCGTCCGTGGTTCGTATTTTTTCGGGTCGAGATTCTGCTGTTTCAGGACATTTTTAATAACCGACAATTGGTCGGTCGTATCAAGGATTGAGAAGCTTTTTGAGAAGCCCAATTTATCGATATCCCGGCGCAAAATGCGCACGCACATCGAGTGGAAAGTAGAAACCCACATGCGTTCACCCGTTCCGTGCCCCAACAGGCCGTCAATCCGGTTGCGCATTTCACGTGCGGCTTTATTCGTGAATGTAATCGCCAGGATATGTGAAGGGTAAACCTGTTTTTCCAGCACGAGATACGCGATTCTGTGTGTCAGCACACGGGTTTTCCCTGATCCGGCACCAGCCATGATCAGTAAGGGTCCGTCAGTCGCTTTGACCGCTTCTTCCTGTTCCGGATTCATTCCTTTGAGTAAGTTTTTCGTTATTAATTCCATTGCGCACCACCTCGAACGTTTGTTCTTATTATAACGATTGATCCATAGTTTCCGCAACCGCCTTGACGGTTCTAATCGCTTTTTCGATATCCGTATATATAATATTGCCGACCACTATCGTGTCAGCATGTTGCGCCATTTCCTGGGCTTTTTCGTTTGAATCGATGCCACCGCCATAGAACAGGCGGGTATCAGCCAAATGTTCTTTAACCTCTTTTACCAGATCAGGATCTCCGTAGATGCCGCTAAATTCCATATAGAAAATCGGCAGCCTGAAGAAATGCTCGGCCAAGCGGGCGTACGCCACAACATCCTCTGCATCCAGCACACAGTCGGCATCCGTCAAACGGGCCGCTTTGCAATCCGCATTCAGGATGCAATAACCTTCCGGAACCAGTTCTTCCCAGTCCATGAAATCTCCGTATTCGCGGATTGCTTCGTGATGAAGCCCTTTAATCCATTTCGGATTCCGGCTGTTCAAAACCGTCGGGATGAAATAAAAATCAAAACCCGGCATCACCGATTCGACCGTTGAAATTTCCAGCACAGCCGGAACAGTAAAACGCCGGACTCGTGCCATTAAATCAAGTACATTTTCGAGTGTGACATCATCGCTGCCGCCTATCAAGATGGCATCGGTCCCGGATTTACAAATTCGTTCCAAATGTCCATCGGAAATCTCTTTTGCCGGATCCAATTTGAATACATGCCGCCATGTTTGATAATCCATTTCGCTTCACCTGACTTCATATCGTTTTCATCTATTTATTATAACAAAGAAAAGCGCAAGCGCCCATCCAGCTCCGACAAGCGCTGGAAGTCTTGACGGTAATGGCGCCCTTTGCCATTGACGGCAAGGCTGAAGCGACTCGAGGGGCTGGGCGCTGGAGTCTGGACAAAGAAAAGGCCATCCACTAAGTCTAATCACAGACTTGATGGACAGCCTCTATTTCTCAGTTGCCGCATAAGCGGACTGAAACCGATTTCTGGATTCAACACCGTTTCATTCTTTCGGCAGCTGGAAAGGCTTTTCATCCGGATACAGTCTGCCCAGCATTTCATCATAGCCTTCGTTGCCATAGTTCAGACAGCGGCGCACCCGTGAAATTGTTGCCGTACTTGCGCCGGTTTCATTTTTTATCTTTTCATACGTTTTTTTCAGCCGCAGCATGCGCGCAACTTCAAATCGTTGGGATAATGACTGGATTTCACTGATTGTTGCCAGGTCATCGAAAAACCGATAAGCTTCTTCCCGGTCATTTAACGCCAATATCGCATCGATCAGTTGATCCGTTTGTGGACCTCGGATTTTATCTACTTGCATTCAGCTTTACCGTCCTTTCTTGATTATCCCTTTAGGAAAATAAGGAAACCTTGCATCGTTAACTAGCATTTTCCTTAATTCTATAAAAATCATCTTTCTCAAACTTGATGATGGTTCCCCTATTATCTCATGAACGCAGGGAACAGGACCTTTCTATTCATTACATCGTAAATGCCTTTTTGTGTCACGCGGACATACGGCAGATGGGTCGCCTGCAGGAACAATAATGTATAGATGGCATCACCATGTTTATAGCCCCGTTCCTCCAAGGCTTTCTTCAGAACCGTTTCCAGCTCCATGATCTGTTCCATCGGCAGATCGGACATGCCGCCACCATATGGAAGAGGGATATGGCAAACAGTTTCGCCGCCTTCCACCAGAACGATGCCGCCCTTCATCTCTTTCAATTTATCGAATGCCAGCCACATCTGTTCGCGATTTTTGCCGATCAGGATGATGTCGCCTGTATTCGAATATGACGAGGCAAACCCCTCTACTCCGGTAGTGAATCCTTTGATCAGGGTATTGACCCGCCATTTTCCGTGCTTGTCAATCAGCATCAGGAAGCTTTCGTCATGATTTTTCGACAGCGTCCCATCATGTGTATCAATATTAACCGAATATGGTTTGATGATGACATCATTTACCATATCAAGTCCGAATGGCATGGAAAATTGGAAGTCGTCCTCTGTGAGATCGAAATCCATTTCAAGATCCGGCAATACACCCCAATCGATTTCCGGGAGCGCCAGCACTTTTTCCCCGTCCCGTTTCAGCCATTTCCCGCTGGAAATAACACTTGATGGAACCGGATCATCGATCGAATCAAGAACATTGAGGTTCGCAAAACGTCCTGTCGCAATTAATCCATGCATTGCCGTCATATTATAATATCTTGCCACGTTATAGGAAGCCATCATATAGGCGTCGATTGCCGGCACTCCAGCTTCCAGCGCAATGCGGATGCACAGGTCCATGACACCTTCTTTATGGAAAGAAGGCGTCGAACCATCCGTTGTCATCATTAATTTATCGTATACATTCAACTCACGTTCGACAACGCCTTTCAACAGGCTCGACAAATCGGGTCTGATCGAGGAATGCCTTAACGTAACGCCGTAACCATGCAGCAAGCGCATTTCAACTTCATCAATCGTCATCGCTTCGTGGTCGCCGTCAGTTCCGAGCAATTTCATACGGGCCAGCGTCTTCTCAGATGCCCCGGGAAAATGCCCTTCTATTTTCTTGCGCGTCATTTTCGCTTTCTGGATCCAATAAAGCATCTGATCGTCGCCGTCCATCAATTTCGGCCAGCCGGTCAATTCACCACCGAGCAATACTTCAGGCCGGTCCAGCCATTCTCCCACCGATTTGGAAGTGAACAGCATATCCTCTTCTGTCAGCTCCGTCTGCGAATCAAAGCGTGTCCACCAATAGAATGTGAATGGCAGTTCATTAAGCTGATCAAGAATTGAAAACGCTTTCTCATTTTCCATCGACAGGAATAAAGTCAGATTATCGGAAATGAATGTGGTTGTTCCCAATTGCGCTGAATAATCCGCGAACGATTGAGGGTTATAAAGCTGGAAGGGATGTACATGGGGTTCGATATATCCCGGAACGATGAATTTGCCTGACATGTCTGCAACTTCCGTCGCTTCGCCAATCAATGGCATTTCCTGGCCCGCATAGACAATCCGGTCGTCATGAATCCAAATATTCCCTGTCATCCATTTTTTATAGATGCCGTGCAAATAATAGGCATTGGTCAGAACGAGATCCGGTGCCGCCTCCTTCGTAATAATTTTCAGCTGATTGCGCAATTCGATATTTTTCCAGAGTGGATTATCCATGAGCCCGCCCCTTTCCGTCACATATATAATACTTTATATACTAGCATAACAATGCTTTTAAATACAGTCGCACCGCTGAATAAATGGAACATTCTGATAGTGACCCAAGTCCAGTTCAATGAAAAAAGCCGGGGTGATGAAAGCAAAGCTTTCCTTCATCTCCGGCTTTTTGAAATTTTTGTTACCATGCTGACAGTTAAGAATTTTTAATAGGATTGTTGAACTGTTCAAGTACATCTTTTTTATCAGTTTCTTTGAATGTCAGGACATCGTCAACCGAGTCATAAGATTCCCCGTAGAAATGCTCATCCTTATAAGTGTGGATGTCTTTATACATTTTCTTCATCGCTTCAAATATCTCTTCTTCGGATTCATTGTTCGGAGCCCAGTAAAGGATCTCCATTGAATTCTCTTCACCCGTTGCAATCGACCGGCGGTTATAGCCAATTGAATTAGCATGTTCAAAACCTTCACGCGAATAGAAACGCAGACGTTTTTCAGAATCCGTATCTTCATAGTCGACAGGTTCAACTTCAAGAATGATCGGCTTGTTCTTGTCTTTCAACATCTGAAGTGTCTTGCTGCCGAGACCCATGCCGCGGGATTCTTTTGATACAAACAGGTAATCCACAAATGTGAAGTTGGGGAATTCCGCGTACATCAAAACATGATACGGTCCCTCGTCTTTATAGTAAACACTGCCTTTTTCCTTTAATAACGCATCCATATGATCTTTTGATTTCATTTCCTCAATCGGGAAATACTGGTTTAATTTTTCGTACCAATTCATGAATATTGCTCCTTTCGAGTTTTAAATGCCTTGATAATTTTGTTATTGGCATAACGATGAATCTTTCTGGAGTTTAATATAGAGGGGAACGTGGGCTGATGAAACTTCTCCAATCCCCATCTTTTACTGCAAAACGACAGGGAATGAAAAAATGACACATTATTCTTGTCGAATTTGTGTCATTCATTAGTATACCATGTATTTTAGCCTAATGCACGCCATCCGATGTCAGTTCGGTACATGAAACCGCTCCAGACAACAGAATCAATCTGCGTATAAACTTTTTTTTGTGCTTGTTCCACAGTATCCGCTTCACATGAAATAAACAGCACCCGGCCGCCGTTTGCAGCAAATCCTTCACTGGTCGCTTTCGTACCGGAATGGAAAATATCCACGCCTGAAAGACCCGCGAGATCAGGCAACAGCCTGCCTTTAGCGGGTTGTCCGGGATAACCTTCTGCGGCCATCACCACACCTAATACCGCTTTATCCTGCCATTCCAGATCATAAGCGTCGCCTTCCAGAAGAGCGTTCATAAAATCACCAAAATCAGACTTCATGCGCGGCAGCACGACCTGCGTTTCCGGGTCGCCAAAACGTGCATTGAATTCAATCACCTTGGGTCCTTTGTCTGTTAAAATTATGCCTGCATAAAGAATACCGTTAAATGGCGTTTTTTCTGAAGCCATCGCTTCCACTGCCGGTTTGACGATTGTGTTGAAAGTTTCATCGACAATACCCAGGGGAATTTGCGGAACCGGGGAATAGGCCCCCATTCCGCCTGTGTTCGGACCTCTGTCGCCGTCATAGGCCCGTTTATGGTCCTGTGAAATCACCATTGGGTAAATTGCACCGTTATAGACGAACGACATGAACGAAAATTCTTCCCCGTCCAAAAATTCTTCTATTACAATTGACGCCCCTGACTCACCATATCGCTTGTCTTCCAGCATATCGCGGACTGCTGCAATGGCATCCCCTTCAGTCTCTGCCACGACCACTCCTTTGCCCGCGGCCAGGCCATCCGCTTTGATGACGATAGGAGCACCGATTTGCCGAATATAATCAATTGCAGGCGGAATTTCAGAAAACGTTTCATATGAAGCCGTTGGAATATGATACTTCTTCATCAATTCCTTGGCGAAGGTTTTGCTTCCTTCAATCTGTGCCGCTGCTTTAGAAGGACCGAATATCCGCAGGCCCTGCCCTTCAAAATAGTCGACAATTCCTGCGGTCAGCGGCTGTTCAGGACCTACAAACGTACAATCTATCCCTTGTTCTCTGGCAAAGTCAGCAAGTGCCGGAAAATCCATTTCATCTATGGGCACCAATTGGGATTCGAGCCGCATTCCGTCATTTCCAGGTGCAGCAAATACTTTTTCAATAGATGCAGATCTTGCAAACTGACGGACGATGGCGTGCTCACGGCCGCCTCTTCCAATAACTAAAACTTTCATCATTTTGTCCCCTCCGACTTAATGTTTAAAGTGGCGGATGCCGGTAAAGACCATTGCAATGCCATACTCATCAGCTTTGTCGATTGATTCCTGATCCCTTTTCGAACCTCCGGGCTGAATGATGGCTTTGATTCCAGCTTTTGCCGCAGCTTCAACCGTATCAGACATCGGGAAAAATGCATCCGATGCCATAATGGCTCCTTTGGCCCGCTCTCCTGCTTGCTCCAATGCAATCTTGGCTGCACCCACACGGTTCATCTGGCCGGCTCCGATTCCAAGAGTCATATCCGCATCGCAGATGACGATGGCATTGGATTTCACATGCTTGACTACGTTCCAACCAAGTTTCAATGCTTCCATCTCATGTTCTGCTGGCTTGCGGGCAGTAGCGATTTGGATGTCCGCATCGTCATATCCGAAATTATCCGGCTGTTGAACGAGCAATCCGCCTTCCACTGTGACAGTATTCCATTTATCCTGCTTGGTTCCGTCAAAGGGAATCGTCAATAAACGAATATTTTTCTTTTGTGTTAAAATTTCCATTGCTTCCTGCGAGAACGCCGGTGCAATGATAATTTCAAGGAAAATCCCTGATAATTGCGCTGCAGTTTCAGCATCCACTTCCCGGTTCAAGGCGATGATGCCACCAAAAATGGAGGTGGAATCCGCCTCGTATGCTTTATTGAACGCAGCGGCAATTGTGTTGCCAGTGCCCACGCCGCAAGGATTCATATGCTTGACCGCAACTGCTGCCGGTATTTTGAATTCCTTGATGATCTGAAGCGCGGCATTCGCATCCTGAATATTATTATACGACATTTCCTTGCCGTGCACTTGATCGGCGCTGGCAATGGAAAAATCCGAGCCGAGCGGGCTGCGGTAAAATGCCGCTTTCTGGTGCGGATTTTCACCGTAACGCAGCGGTTGCTGAAGCTCATATGTAAGTGTCAGCCCTTCCGGATACTCTTCGCCGTTCAAATCGGTTAAATAATTGGAAATATAGGAGTCATAAGCAGCTGTATGACGGAAAACTTTTGCTGCCAGACGGCGTCGCGTTACCGGAGTCGTGACTTTTGTATCTCCACGCAATTCATTGACGACTGCTGCATAATCTTCGGAATCGACGATGACCGTCACGTAAGCGTGATTTTTTGCTGCTGAACGGAGCATGGTCGGACCGCCGATATCAATGTTCTCAATGGCGTCATCGACTGATACATCCGGTTTTGAAATCGTCTCTTTAAAAGGGTATAAATTTACACATACTATCTCAATCGGGGATATGCCGTTTTCGGCCATTTCACTCTGATGCTGTGCATCGTCGTGTTTAGCCAAAAGACCGCCGTGGATTAATGGATGCAGGGTTTTTACGCGCCCACCCAATATTTCGGGGAATTTCGTAATTTCATCAACAGCCGTAATTGCCACGCCATTTTCTTCCAAAAAGCGCTTCGTGCCACCTGTTGACAGGATTTCGTAATCCAGTTTTTCCAATTCCTGCGCAAACTCTAAAATGCCTGATTTATCCGATACACTTAGCAAAGCTCTCTTTTTCAAGTTGAATCCTCCTATGAGTAGTGCAGATGATTTTTTATTGTACAGAATTATTGAATGAATTGCTTTTCATATCAATTTACTTGCTGTGCGAAACTTCTTTTACGAGATGGTTTCCTTAAATAATAGCTGTAAAGTAGCGGGATACATACGGTGTTCGATTGCATGAATTTCATTTTCAACAGTTTCCCGGTCTCCGCCATTCACCTGAAAAGATTGCTGTGCAATAATATTTCCGGTATCCATGCCAGCATCCACAAAATGAACCGTGACTCCGGCTGTTTCTGCACGGGCAGCCATCGTTTGGCCGATGGCATCTTTCCCAGGAAATGCAGGCAGCACCGATGGGTGGATATTGACGATGCGATTCTCATAAGCATCCAGAAGTACCGGCCCGATCAGGCGCATAAAGCCCGCCAGCACGATCCATTCCACTCCAAGATGCTGCAATTTCCCTTTCAGCATCTCTTCATAGGATTGCTTGGAATCAAAGTCGGAAGGTGTGAAAGCAAAAGAAGCTGTATCAATTTTTTTCGCGCGTTCCAGTACATAAGCACCCGGACGGTCCGTCACGACCAGCATTATTTCAGCATCCAACCAGCCTTGTTGAATCGCATCCGCAATCGCCTGAAAATTGGAGCCGTTTCCAGATGCGAAAACGGCTATTTTGGTCTTATTTTCCATTGAGAGTTCCATCCTGTTCGCCTTTGAATTGAACACCGGTTTGATTGGAAACACGGCCAATCCTGTACGCCCGCTCTCCGCTCGCCTCAGCCGATGCCAATACACTCTCGGCATCTTCCGGCGATACGGCCAGCACAAAACCGATGCCCGCATTGAAAACAGAAAACATATCGCGGTCAGTTAATGAGCCTTTTTCCTTCAGCATTTCAAAAACGCGCAATACTGGCCAGCTGCCAAGCTCAATTTGGGTTCCGAGCCCTTCCGGCATCATGCGGGGCAGATTTTCAATAAAACCGCCGCCTGTGATATGGGCCATTCCATGAATTTCAGTATTCGCAGCAATTGCTGCTATTGTTTTCGCATAAATTTTCGTCGGTGTCAGCAATTCATTGCCCAGCGGTCCGAGATCTTCAAATCCCTCAATAATCTCATCGAGCTGGAAATGATTTTGTTCAAAAACGATGTGGCGGACAAGTGAATAGCCGTTCGAATGAATGCCGCTTGAAGCAAGACCGATTAAAACATCTCCGGCAGCTATTTTATCTCCGGTGACAATTTTCGATTTTTCGGCCGCGCCAACCGCAAATCCGGCGATATCGTATTCATCCTCTTCGTAAAGACCCGGCATTTCAGCTGTTTCTCCGCCAATCAAAGCAGCACCTGCTTGGACACAACCGTCTGCAACGCCTTTTACAATACTCTCGATCTTTTCAGGTACTGCTTTGCCGACCGCTATATAATCCAGGAAAAACAGCGGTTCCGCTCCTTGCGCTACGATATCATTGACGCACATCGCGACACAGTCGATGCCGATCGTGTCATGCCGATCAGCCAGAAACGCCAATTTCAATTTTGTGCCGACGCCATCCGTACCGGAAACGAGCACCGGTTCCTTCAAATTCAGCTCGGATAAATCGAACATGCCGCCAAAGCCGCCGAAAGTTCCCATCAGCCCTTTTCTTGCAGTTCGTTGCACATGGGATTTCATCCGGTCAACAGCTTCGTAGCCCGCCTCGATATTAACCCCTGCTTGTTCATATGCTTTTGACAAATCGGTTCCTCCTATCAGCTGAATTCTTTTTGATGCGGCAACACGGTATCCGGATAAATATCCGTCGGGTATTCTCCGGTGAAACAAGCCAGGCAATGGCCACATTTCGAACCTGGGTCAGTACGGCCGATATTTTGCACCATGCCGTCCACCGACAGGAATGTCAGCGAATCGGCACCAATTTGTTCACGCATTTCTTCCACCGTATTATTGGCAG
This sequence comes from Metaplanococcus flavidus, assembly GCF_042675885.1. NCBI lineage: Bacteria > Bacillati > Bacillota > Bacilli > Caryophanales > Caryophanaceae > Metaplanococcus > Metaplanococcus flavidus. The sequence goes on from NZ_JBHTKI010000009.1 coordinate 75,728, forward strand.
CGATCAATTCGCCGGATGTACTGGTGTCGATTCCATAAAAGCAAGGATTCTTGATTGGCGGAGAGCTGATGACCACGTGGACTTCGGTTGCTCCCGCCTCTTTCAGCAATTTGACAATGCGTCTTGAAGTCGTGCCTCTGACGATGGAGTCGTCAACCATGATGACCCGTTTCCCATCAACGACCTGACGTACCGGAGATAATTTCATCTTGACACCCTGCTCGCGAAGATCCTGCGACGGTTGGATGAAAGTACGGCCGACATAGCGGTTTTTGATCAAACCAAGTTCATATGGAATACCGCTTTCCTCAGAATAGCCGATGGCAGCCGAAATGCTCGAGTCGGGTACACCGGTTACCACATCCGCATCAATCTGAACTTCCTTGGCCAACTGTTTGCCCAGGCGTTTGCGTGCGGTGTGGACGTTAATACCGTCGATATCTGAATCGGGGCGAGAGAAATAGACATATTCCATCGTACAGATCGAGCGTTCGTTCGGATAAGCAAAACGTTCAACACGCATTCCTTCTTTGTCGACTATGATGAATTCACCAGGTTCCACCGCACGGACAAATTCCGCTCCGACAATATCGAAGGCACAAGTCTCAGATGCGACCAGCCAGGCGTCTCCAAGTTTACCGATTGAAAGAGGTCGCAAACCATTCGGGTCAAGAGCGATGTACATCGCTTTTTCCGTAAGGATTGCACATGCAAATGCCCCTTTTAACAACGATAATGCATTTTTAATTTTTTCTTCAAAATTCTCATAGCCGCTCCGTTTAATCAAGTGGGCTAAAACTTCCGTATCCGAAGTGGTTTGAAAAATGCTGCCCTGGCGCTCAAGATGATCTTTTAGATGATTGGCATTCACCAGGTTGCCGTTATGTGAAATCGCCAGACTTCCGGTTGTGGAATTGAACAGCAGCGGCTGGACATTTTCGATGCCGCTGCCCCCTGCCGTTGCATAACGTACGTGGCCGATTGCGCCGGTACCTGCCATTTTCGCAAGCTTTTCAGGTGTGAAAACTTCATTGACAAGCCCTTCCCCTTTTACGGGTTTAAGGGTTTCTCCATCTGTTGTCACGATTCCTGCACCTTCCTGCCCTCTGTGCTGCAGGGCATGAAGGCCGTAATACGTAATTTGCGATGCATTTTCGTGGCCCCATATTCCAAAGACGCCGCATTCTTCATTTAAGCTTCTGATTTCAGCAAGCATGGTATTGCCCCTTTCCAAGCTGAGCGAAGCGTTTCGACCGAATCGTTGACCCAAGCCGTACCGTCTTCACTGGTGATCGTTAATGTCCGTGTGTCTGTGACTGTTCCGATTTGCTTGGCATCTGCAACGATTTGCTCGAATTGTGCCGCGTTGTCAGGAGAAACTGTAAGGATGAATCGGGATTGCGATTCACTGAAAAGAGCTGTAGTGGCTGAACCACTAAGTGTGACATCCAACCCTAAACCGTTACCGAAGGTTTTTTCTGCCAGAGCTACCGCAACGCCGCCTTCTGCCACGTCATGCGCCGAAGCCACCAGCCCTTGTTGAATCGCTTCGAGAATCTGCTGTTGGCGCTGTGCTTCTGTATTCAAATCGATGAATGGCGCTTTTCCGAAAATGCGTCCTTCTACCATTTTCTGAAGTTCGCTGCCGCCGAATTCCGTGAAACTCTCACCGATCAAATAAACCAAATCTCCTGCGTTTTTCGCGTCTTGTGTCGTTACATGTGAAAGGTCCTCCACCAAGCCCACCAACCCGATTGTCGGTGTCGGATAAATTGCCGTGCCGTTTGTTTCATTGTATAAAGAGACGTTACCGCCGATAACAGGCGCATCAAGAATTGTGCACGCTGCTGACATGCCGTCCGCCGCTCCTTCCAGCTGCCAGAAAATTTCCGGCTTTTCCGGACTGCCGAAATTCAGGCAATCAGTGATGGCGAGCGGTTTCGCTCCGGATACCACAACATTGCGTGCCGCTTCCGCCACCGCGATTTTACCGCCCATTTCCGGGTCGAGATAAATATAGCGGGAATTGCAATCCGTCGTCATCGCCAGGCCTTTATTGGTGCCGCGAACACGGATCACTGCTGCATCCGATCCCGGACTGACTACTGTACTTGTACGCACCTGATGGTCATATTGATCGTAAACCCATTCTTTTGAAGCGATGGTCGGCTGTTTCAATAAAGCTGTCAGCGTGTCTCCGTAGTTTTCGACTTTCGGCTCCACGTTGTCCATCTGCTGATATTCTTTGAAATAGGCGGGTACACTTGATGGTTTATGATAAACAGGCGCATCTTCCGCCAGCGAATCGACGGGCACTTCCGCCACGACTTCCCCTTTGTGGAGGAGGCGCAATGTCGAATCGTCCGTCACTTTACCAACTGTTACAGCATCCAGACCGTATTTCTCAAAGAGTTCAACAATTTCAGGCTCCCGACCTTGTTTCACGACGATCAGCATGCGTTCCTGCGATTCTGACAACATCATTTCATAAGCCGTCATTCCTGTTTCGCGCTGTGGAATATGATCCAGATCCATTTCAATTCCTGAACCTGCTTTTGAAGCCATTTCAGCAGAAGATGAAGTGAGTCCTGCTGCCCCCATATCCTGAATGCCGATCAGCGCATCTGATTTCACAAGCTCCAAACATGCTTCGAGCAATAATTTCTCCATGAATGGATCGCCCACTTGAACCGCTGGACGATTGTCACCAGAGGATTCCGTCAATTCTTCCGACGCAAATGTCGCTCCGTGAATGCCATCGCGCCCTGTTTTTGCCCCGATATACATCACGGGATTTCCGACACCTGAAGCGATGCCTTTCTGGATATCTTTATGATCAATCAAACCGACGCACATGGCGTTTACCAATGGATTGCCGTCATACGAAGCATCAAACTGCACTTCGCCGCCGACTGTCGGGATGCCGATGCAATTGCCGTAACCAGCAATGCCGGCAACCACTTCTTCGAACAGATACTTGACGCGCGGAGTCGTCAATTCACCAAAACGCAGTGAATTCAGCAATGCAACCGGCCGTGCACCCATAGAGAAAACGTCGCGGATAATGCCGCCGACACCAGTCGCAGCCCCTTGGTAAGGTTCTATTGCGGAAGGGTGATTATGCGATTCCATCTTGAAAACTACAGCCTGGCCATCACCGATATCGACAATTCCGGCGCCTTCGCCCGGTCCCTGGAGGACACACGGCGCTTTGGTCGGGAATTTTGCCAGAACGGGTTTCGAGTTTTTATAAGAGCAATGTTCCGACCACATGACCGAAAACAAACCGGTTTCCGTATAATTCGGCGTTCTGCCCAGAATTTTCTCCACCATGGCGAATTCTGTGTCCGACAATCCCATTTGCTGATAAATTTTCTGTTCTTTAATCTGCTCAGTATTTGGCTCAAGCATGACTGACATTTGCTTCCCTCCACTGTTTGACGATTGATTTGAATAAAGACAATCCTTCACTGCCGCCGATCAAGTCTGAGACAGCGCGTTCCGGGTGCGGCATCATGCCGAGCACATTGCCGCGCTCATTGACGATTCCAGCAATATTGTTGCGGCTGCCGTTGAAATCATCCGCATAGGAAAAGACGATTTGGTTGTTCTCTTTCAATTGTGCGTATGTCGCATCGTCGCAATAATAATTTCCTTCACCGTGGGCGATTGGAATCCGGATTTCCTGTCCTTCCGTATATTCATTGGTGAACAGCGTGTTGGCATTTTCCACTTTCAATGACACAGTGCGGCACATGAATTTCAGGTTTTTATTGCGCAGAAGAACTCCCGGCAACAGTCCCGCTTCGGTCAGAATCTGGAATCCGTTGCAAATGCCGAGAACCGGCTTGCCCGCTTCCGCCGCCTTTTTCACTTCGTCCATTACAGGTGAAGACTGGGCGATTGCGCCACAGCGCAGGTAATCCCCGTATGAAAATCCTCCCGGCAACAGAATGCCGTCATAACCGCTCAAATCGGTTGAATCATGCCAAACATATTCCGCATCTTCACCAAGTTCATCTTTGACCGCGTGGTACATATCCAAATCACAATTGGATCCCGGAAATACGATTACTGCGAATTTCATTGCGAGACAGCCTCCTCAATTTCGAAACGGTAATCTTCAATCACCGTGTTCGTCAACAGCTTGTGGCACATTTCATTAACGTAAGCATCAATATCACGTGTGTCGTCTGAAATCACAAGTTCCAGGTATTTGCCGATGCGTACATCAGCAACATCGCTGTAACCCATTTTATGAAGAGACCCCATTACCGCGGACCCTTGTGGATCCAATACGCTTTCGCGCAAAGTGACGTAAATTTTTACTTTTTTCATGAATGTTGTCCTCCCAATTTAGCTAAAATGAGTTGATACGCTTCTGTTAAATCCCCAAGGTCGCGACGGAATACATCTTTATCAAGCTTCTGTTTTGTTTTTGAATCCCATAGCCGGCACGTGTCAGGTGAAATTTCATCGGCCAATAAAACATTGCCTTGCGCATCACGGCCGAATTCAATCTTAAAGTCGACCAGGTCCACGCCGACTTCCTTGAAGAAACCGATCAACACCTGATTCACTTGCAGGGCTTTTTCACGCAGTTCCCCGACTTCTTGTGGCGACGCCAATTGCAGCATCTCGATATGGTCTTCCGTGATGATCGGGTCACCCAATGCATCATCTTTATAATAGAACTCAACTATCGGACGCTTCAAAACCGTTCCTTCTTCCAAACCAAGCCGCTTTGCCATGCTGCCGGCTACAATATTCCGTGTCACCACTTCGACCGGAATGATTGCCACCTGCCGCACAAGCTGTTCATGGTCAGACAATTGTTTGACGAAATGGGAAGCAATGCCCGCCCCCTGCAATTTTTCGAAAATCAATGATGTGATCCTATTGTTCAGCCCGCCTTTGCCGATGATTTCAGCTTTCTTTTCACCGTTAAAGGCCGTTGCTGAGTCTTTGTATTCCACCCATAAAATATCCTGTTCGTCCGTTGCATATAAGCGTTTTGCTTTGCCTTCGTACAATAGCTGACCTTTTTCCATGTAGGGAGCCCTCCGTTTAGTTTAATCCAAGTCGGTTGAAAATCATGTCCACTTGCTGCAGGTGGTGATTGTAGTCGAAGCAATCGTCCAATTCCTCTTTTGTTAACTGGGAAGTAATCGTTTCATTCGCCTCAACGACCTTACGGAAATGCGTCTGGTTCTCCCACGCTTCCATTGCACAAGGCTGAACTGTGTCATACGCAGCTTCGCGGGCCATGCCTTTATCGATCAACGTCAACAAGACGCGCTGCGAATAAATCAAACCGAGAGTCGAATCCATATTGCGTTTCATGTTTTCCGGGAACACAGTTAAATTTTTCACGATATTGCCGAAACGGTTGAGCATGTAATTAAGAGCAATCGTTGCGTCTGGCAGAATCACTCGCTCTGCAGATGAATGCGAAATATCGCGCTCGTGCCATAGTGATACGTTTTCGTATGCCGTCAGCATATAGCCGCGGATCAAGCGGGCAAGACCAGTCATATTCTCCGAACCGATCGGGTTGCGTTTATGCGGCATCGCTGATGACCCTTTTTGGCCTTTTGCGAAAAACTCTTCGACTTCACGCGTTTCCGATTTCTGAAGGCCGCGGATTTCCGTCGCAAACTTCTCGATTGATGAGCCGATCAAAGCCAGTACACTCAAGTACTGCGCATGGCGGTCACGCTGCAAAGTCTGAGTGGAGATGGGGGAAGCCGCAAGTCCAAGCTCTTTGCAGACATATTCTTCAACAAATGGATCAATATTAGCGTACGTTCCAACTGCACCTGACATTTTGCCCGTTTCAATCGATTTTGCTGCTGCTTCGAAACGTTCCAGGTTGCGCTTCATTTCTTCATGCCATAAGGCCAATTTTAAACCGAAAGTCGTCGGCTCTGCATGGACGCCGTGTGTCCGGCCCATCATTACGGTCATTTTATGTTCTTTGGCTTTATTTGCTAAAATTTCGATGAAATTTGTCAAATCTTTACGAATAATTTCGTTAGCCTGTTTTAACAGATAAGACAATGCCGTATCCACCACGTCTGTTGACGTCAGTCCATAATGCACCCATTTACGCTCGTCTCCCAATGTTTCTGACACCGCACGGGTAAACGCCACCACGTCGTGGCGAGTCTCTTCTTCAATTTCAAGAATACGATCCACTGAAAACGAAGCGTTTTTCCGGATCAACGCCACATCTTCTTTCGGGATATCCCCAAGTTCTGACCAGGCTTCACAAGCTAATATTTCCACTTCCAGCCACGCTTTATACTTGTTTTCTTCTGTCCAGATTGTGCCCATTTCGGGTCTAGTGTAACGTGCTATCATTATATTTCCTCCAGTTTTTCCGCCCAAATACCCGACGCTTCTATTTCTTCAAGTGTGCCATCCAAATCTTTCGTCAGAATGGTCACATGGCCCATTTTACGATTATGTTTGGCTTCTTCTTTGCCGTAAAGATGAATTGACCAATTTGGATATTGCGCGACTTTTGACGTAATCGGCGCAACATGCTGACCCAATACATTGACCATTACGCTCTCAGACCACAATACCGGCTTACGCAGCGGCCATCCACAAATCGCCCGAATATGCTGATGAAACTGCGAACTGTTCGTCGCTTCTATCGAATAATGACCTGAGTTATGTGGGCGCGGCGCCAGTTCATTGACCAGAATGTCGCCATTTTCCAGCACAAACATCTCAACAGCCAATGTCCCGATCATTCCGAGTTGCTCCGCAATCGCTTCAGCTGCCTCGGTCGCTTTGGCTATTGTTTCATCTGCTACGCGGGCAGGTACAATTGTCTCGTGCAAAATGTGATTTTTGTGCACATTTTCACCTATCGGCAATAAAGCCGTTTCACCGCTGCCATTACGTTGGATAATCACTGAAATCTCTTTCGTAAAGTCGACAAATTCTTCGGCTACACATTCTCCATTGCTGAACAATGGCTCTGCAAGGTGCAGGTCATCTTCAGAACGAATCATCTGCTGGCCTTTGCCGTCATAACCGCCTCTTGCTGTTTTAACTACAAATGGATAAGTGATTGATTCACTTTTGTCCAGCAAATCCTGATAACTTTCAGCAACGATATAGCTTGCTACTGGAACACCAGCTTTCACAATTTCTTCTTTTTCAAAAACTCGATTTTGCGTGATCCTGATCAATTCCACTCCTTGTGGAACATAGGCGATATCACTTAAATGTTGCAATCCCTCAACATCTATATTTTCAAACTCATAAGTGATGACATCACTCACTGCAGCCAATTCTTCCAATGCTTCCAAGTCATTGTATGAAGCAATCAATTGTACATCAGCCACTTGGCCAGTTGGTGAATCCATTGCCGGGTCCAAAACCGCTATTTTAAATCCCGCTTCTTTGGCGGCTAAAGCCATCATTCGACCCAATTGGCCGCCGCCAATGATTCCGATAGTTTGCCCAGGCAAAATCGTTTTCATCATATCAAGTCCTCCGTGCTTTTCAGAACGTCGTTTTCAGTTTTGTCTCTTCGTGCCTGAAGTGCTTCAGCCACCCCTTCATCGAAACTCCCAAGAATCTGTGCCGCCAACAGCCCGGCATTCACAGCCCCTGCTTTGCCAATCGCCACCGTTGCAACCGGTACTCCACCCGGCATCTGCACAATTGACAATAATGAATCCAGCCCGTTTAATGCCTTCGATTGAACAGGAACACCTATTACCGGCAAAATGGTCTTAGCTGCAACCATTCCTGGAAGATGGGCGGCTCCGCCTGCTCCCGCAATCAGCACTTTGAGTCCCCGATCTCTTGCTTCTTCAGCGTAGCTGAACATCAAATCTGGCGTGCGATGTGCAGAAATGACCTTTTTCTCGTAAGGAATGTTTAGTTCATCAAGTATGTCACAAGTATTTTTCATTGTTTTCCAATCACTTGAACTTCCCATGATCACACCAATTTTCGGATTCATCGAATCTCTCCTTTTAAAAAGTAAAAAGCCCTCAAATAAACTGCTCACTTTTACGTGAAAAGCAGTTTACTTAAGGACTTCAAAATCTACGAAATAGAGACTGATGGCATAAATGCACATCCCTCGCGTCATTTCCAAAAGTTGCTTTCCCGCATAGTCCAGACATTCCGGTGTCTTGGTAGAAACGCAGAAGCCAATTCTTCTGCATATATGGGGTTTCCTCATTAATCATAACAACTCGGCATTTACTAGTCAACAGATAAATCCGAACAATAAGTTTTCAGAATATATTATAGTTCGGTTTTTAGTCTTGTTACGAATTATTCTGGGGTTTTAATGCCTTTAAACTTAATTATTTGCCTTATTGGCACCGGTATTCCGTCTCTATCTTCAAATAACGGTTCTTCTTTTCTGCCTGCTGGCATATAACCTTCTTTTTTCATGCGCTCAAGGCAGTCTTCCATAGTTTCATCTTCGCCGACTTCAAACCATATTGTTTTCTTGCTCATTTAAACAGATTTCCTTTCCTGACCTGCTTGACCCAGAATCCTCCATGTATCGATTTCGGTTCATAAGCTATGATAAATGCTTTAGGATCAATTTCTTTGATTGTCATGTAAAGTTTCAACTCCATCTTTCTCGGTGTTAATATCTGCATCGACTGACGATCGCCATCCCTGCCATTGGCAGCCCAATCAGTGACTCCATAACCTTTTTCACGCAAAGCTTTAGGAAGCTGCTGACTTTGCTCACTGGTTATTACGTTTACAGTAATATAGCCCAATGCCATTTTTTCTTCGATTTTAGAGCCGACAATCACTCCTGAGCCATAACCAATCGCATACGCCACAAGATTTTGAATCTGATCGAGATTATCCAGCACTAATCCAAGGCCAACTATATAAATCACTACTTCTACCATACTCACCATCGCCGCCAAATAACGGTAGCCTTTTAAAGTCATGATCATTCTGATTGTAAAAAATGACACGTAGACGATATTGATCGAGAAAATGATAATGACCATTAACCAAGGATTTATTTCCACTTCTTACACCCTCTCATTTCCTCTGAAGAATTAAATTTCATATTAGTTGAATTTCCCTTATAAAGCAAGTGTGTATTGTCTTTTCATACTGTATGATTTGTAGGTATTTCTGAATGTCTTATTGCCAACGCCTTGCAAAAGGAGATTAGATCGAAACGGATAAACTTTATTTAAGAAATTTTTTTCGTATTTCAGTTTTCTTGTGATATATTCTTAAGATTTCATATTATATAGAAGAAACTCTACATTCTTCTTTAAAGACAAAAAAGGCCGCCACCGCTTGCGCGGTGACGACCTTCTTGTTGACTGCCCAGCGGCGTCCTACTCTCACAGGGGGAAACCCCCAACTACCATCGGCGCA
>NZ_JBHTKI010000010.1:0-31740 GCF_042675885.1 Metaplanococcus flavidus
AGCAAGTAAGATCCCTCAAAGACGATGAGGTAGATAGGTTCGAGGTGGAAGCGTGGCGACACGTGCAGCTGACGAATACTAATCGATCGAGGACTTAACCAAATCAATTTCATGAAAAGCGTTTGTTTCACCCGTTTCAATGTCCGTTGTATCCAGTTTTGAGGGCGCAAGCACTCAAAGTATAGTCCAGTGACGATGGCAAAGAGGCCACACCCGTTCCCATCCCGAACACGGCAGTTAAGCTCTTTTGCGCCGATGGTAGTTGGGGGTTTCCCCCTGTGAGAGTAGGACGTCGCTGGGCTATTCTATGTTTTATTTTTGTTCCGAGATTCTTTTACCTTGCTTCCATAGCTCAGCAGGTAGAGTGCTTCCATGGTAAGGAAGAGGTCACCGGTTCGAATCCGGTTGGGAGCTTTTGTTTTTTAAAAAATGAAGTTTCTGTATATGGGTTGCATATTTTATCAAGGCCCCTTGGTCAAGCGGTTAAGACACCGCCCTTTCACGGCGGTAACACGGGTTCGAATCCCGTAGGGGTCACCAAATTACTAAACGAAGATGGTAATTTGCGACAACGCAGCGAAGCGAGGAAGGAACATTTCCTTTAACTTCTGCAAAGCACAGTCTGCAAATCATACCGGATTTTAATTTTAAATAAATGGAGGATTAGCTCAGCTGGGAGAGCATCTGCCTTACAAGCAGAGGGTCGGCGGTTCGATCCCGTCATCCTCCACCATGTACTATTTTAAATTTCATATCGGTGGGGTAGCGAAGTGGCTAAACGCGGCGGACTGTAAATCCGCTCCTTCGGGTTCGGCAGTTCGAATCTGCCCCCCACCACCAGTTTTTATATTGGCATTGGGGTATAGCCAAGCGGTAAGGCAACGGGTTTTGATCCCGTCATGCCCTGGTTCGAATCCAGGTACCCCAGCCATTTTTTATGAGCCATTAGCTCAGTTGGTAGAGCATCTGACTTTTAATCAGAGGGTCGAAGGTTCGAATCCTTCATGGCTCATCTTTAATTTCCTTGCGCCTGTTCAGCGCGGGGCCTTAGCTCAGCTGGGAGAGCGCGACGCTGGCAGCGTCGAGGTCAGGGGTTCGAGCCCCCTAGGCTCCATTGTTCCATGTGTATTTGTACTATCCATGTGTAAAAATCCCGTATCCATTAAATTGGATACGGGATTTTTTTAGTTTCCAATATATTCTGACTGCGGGCGGAATATGACGTTGTCTTCTTGCTGTTCAAGGATGTGTGCTGTCCATCCGACTATTCGTGCGATGCTGAAAGTTGGTGTGAAAAGCTCGGGTGGCATTTGGATGGAGCGCATAATGGCGGCGGCGTAGAATTCGACATTTGTGTAGAGTGCGCGTCCCGGTTTTCGCTCATTAAGCGATTGGATGATTTGTTTTTCCGCTTCTACCGCCAAATCCAGCCAGGCGTCACGTCCTTGGAGCTCAAGGCATTTTTGGCGCAACAGGATTGAACGCGGATCTTCCGTCCGGTAAATACGGTGGCCAAAGCCCATAATTTTTTCGCCGTTATTTAACTTGCCGTTAATTACAGTTCCAATGTTTTCAATAGAATTAATTTCATTGAGCAAGGTGATGACGCCAGAAGGGGCGCCTCCGTGCAATGGTCCTTTCATAGTGCCGAGGGCGGATGTGACAGCCGCTACCATATCCGATTCCGTAGAAACGGTGACCCGTGCAGCAAAAGTTGAAGCGTTCATGCCGTGTTCCATCGTCAGTTTTAAATAGGTTTCGAGTGCTTCGACTTGTACGTTGGTCGGTTCCTCCCCGTTCAGCATCCAAAGATAATTGGCAACATGGCCAAGCGTATTGTCCGGAGGAATTATGGTGTTTCCGATTTGAAGACGGTAAAGCATAGCGGTCATTACAGGCAATGCGGAAGTAAGGGCAATCGCCTGCTCAGCTTCTGACAAACTTATATAGTCCTCATCGTAATACGCAGACAGCAACGTCCGCATATTATCCATCACCGGCAGTTCTCTGGGCAACTCTTCAGCGATTTTTTGAATATGGGGAGGCAGAGACCGGTAGTTCAGAAATTGCTGTTTTAACTTGGCGGCTTCGCTGTCTGTCGGAAATTCACCGTTCCAGAGAAAGTAAGCCGTTTCTTCAAAACTGTGATTAATGATGACATCCTCAACCAATAACCCCCGATAGCGCAATTCGCCCAGATCCCCATCTACGGAGGCGATTCTTGTATGAACCGCAACGACATTTTTTAATCCTTTTTGAAACATGATAACTCCTCCTTTTTTATAAGTTTACCCGGGACCATTGATTATGAAAATTAATGATTTATAATTAAATCAATTTAAAAAATTAATCGATAAAGAGGTGATTCCTATCGAATTAGCTTGGTTGAAGACCTTTGCTGATGCGGCTGAAATGTTGAATTTTCGCAAGACTTCCGAAAGGCTGTTGATGTCTCAGCCGAGTGTCACTGTGCATATGCGGTTATTGGAGGAAAGCCTTGGGGTGGTTTTATTCCAGCGTGTTAAGAATCGTGTGTCGCTTACCGAGGAAGGAAAGCTGTTCAAAGGGGAAGTGGAGAAATCATTGCGGCAGTTGGCGCAAAGTGTGGAAAGTGTCCATTCGTTTGCACAAGGCTATCGGAAAAAATGGGTGCTGGCGATTTCTCCTTTGATGGCGGAGACTGTGCTGCCTTATCTGCTAAAATCATTTACGAAACATCATCCGGATCTGGAGCTGGTCATCAGGGTGGAAGAATCGGAAGGAATAGAAGCCTTGGTCGAATCAGGGGAAGTTACTGCGGGTATCTCCGCATTGCAGCCGGTGAGCCGGTTGCTGCACAGCGAAATCGTCTATCGTGATCAACTTGTTTTCGTGGTGCCGAGAGATGCTTATGACGATGAATCGGGACCGGTTGTCTCCGATGAAGAGATGCTGCGTTCCCATTATCTGTTCACCCACCACCATCCGGAATTTTGGGATGAATTATTAGTGAAATTGAGTTTGAAGGTGCCTGGGATGCGGACGATGAAAGTGACACAGGCGCATATTGTGAAACGGTTTATCCAGGAAGGGCTTGGCGTTTCTTTTTTGCCGAAATCGATGGTGCGCAGGGAATTGATCGAGGGACGTTTGATGGAATCACCGTTTGAGCTGTTTTCATTGCCATCGGTGGCGACTTATTTTCTCTGCAGAGAGATGGGAGAGCTCGAAAAAGAGTTTTTGGAAAGGATCCAGGCCGTTTATTTCAGTTAGGAGGAATACAGGATGATTATTGAACAGCCGGGAGTGCGTCTGCGTTTATTGAAGCGGGAGGATTTCGAAGCTCTATGGGCTTTGTATACGCCTGAAATTTTCAAACATATGCTGACGAAAGTCGAGACATTCGAACAATTGTCGTCCTGGCTGAATGCAGGGCTGAACGAGTCGAATGTGCTGGTGTTTGCAGTGGAGGAGCCGGGTACCGGAAAGATTGTCGGCACGACCCGAATTTACGGAATCGATGAAGCGAATAAAAGCTGTGAAATCGGTTCCACTTTTTATGCGGAAGAAATGCATGGCAGCGGCTTGAACAGCCGTGTGAAATCCGCACTGCTCAATTATTGTTTTGAAGAACGCGGAATGATTCGGGTGCAATTCAAGACGGACACAGAAAATATCCGTTCTCAAAAAGCACTTGAAGCCATAGGGGCAGTAAAGGAAGGCGTTCTGCGCAATGAACGCATCCGTTCCACCGGCAAGCCAAGGGATGCAGCAGTGTACTCAATTATTGAGCGGGAATGGCCAGCGGTAAAAGAATTATTGGAAATGAAAATGAATAAAAATACGTAATCTTGTGCGGTTGAGCCATAGAGTTGTTAGCGGTTACAATTGGTTTAACTAATCAAGGGGGTATAAAAACATGAATAAATTAAATGTATCAATTATTGGTGTACCGATGGACCACGGACAAACTCGTCGCGGGGTTGATATGGGGCCAAGCGCTATCCGTTATGCGGGTGTAGTGGATCGTATTGAAAATCTGGGGCATACCGTCAAGGATGAAGGGGATATCCAAGTCGGCCATGCGGATGGAAAAGTCGATACGGATACGAACCTGCGGAATATGACTGTCATCACGGAAGCAATGGAAAAACTCGGCGAAAAAGTCCATGCAGTGACTGAAACAGGGAACTTCCCGCTGGTACTTGGTGGAGATCACAGTATCGCAATCGGCACGCTTGCCGGCATTTCACCTAATCACGAAAATCTGGGTGTGATCTGGTATGACGCACATGCGGATATGAACACGAGTGATACTTCGCCATCAGGCAATATCCACGGCATGCCGCTTGCAGCAAGCTTCGGCCACGGCCACGAGAAATTGACGCAGATCCGCGGTTTTGCGCCAAAAGTGAAACCTGAGAATATCGTCATCATCGGTGCACGTTCTGTAGACCCGGGCGAACGCGAATTAATTCGCGAACGCGGCATCAAAGTTTACAGCATGCATGAAATCGACAAGATGGGAATGGATTTTGTCATCGAAGATTCAATCCGCTACCTGAAAGAAGAACGCAAAACGGATGGTGTCCATTTGTCACTTGACCTGGATGGCATCGATCCTTTGTATACGCCAGGCGTCGGCACTCCGGTTCCGGGCGGCATCAGCTACCGGGAAAGCCATTTGGCGATGGAGATGCTTCATGATTCCGGCATCATCACATCCGCTGAATTCGTCGAAGTCAACCCGATTCTGGATGAAAAAAATCGTACAGCAGACGTTGCAGTAGCTTTAATCGGTTCATTGCTCGGCGAAAAATTACTTTAAAACAGGCGAAAGCCTGTTTTTTTATTTTGTGCGAATAAATTTCTGTGAAGTATGAAACAGGTGAATAGTCTTTTTGGATGAAAATTAGATGGATTTATTTGGGTAATATTTGATACCATAGATAAGAGAAAATAAATGAAACCTTTCAGTCAATCATTCGTATATAAAACATAGCCGCATAGGCGGAGGGAAATGAGATCATGGATGCGTTAGTGAACAAGAGAATAGCACAAGTCATCAAAGGCGACCAGAACGCATTCGCGGAGATTGTGGAATTGTATCAGCACCGGCTGTATCAAATTTGCTACCGTATGCTCGGCAATAAACACGAGGCCGAAGATATAGCTCAGGAAGCTTTCATGCGTGCTTATGTCAATATTCATACATTCGATCAAAATAGAAAATTCTCCACGTGGCTATACCGAATAGCTACAAATTTATGCATTGACCGGATCAGGAAGAAAAAGCCGGATTATCATCTCGATGCAGAAGTGCGTGGGGCAGAAGGCTTGAATATGTACTCGAGCATAGCCAATGACGACGACCTTCCCGAGGACGAATTGGTGAAGATGGAAGTCCAGGAACGGGTGCAGTATGAAGTCAGCCGTTTACCGGATAAGTACCGGGCAGCTATTGTATTAAAGTATATTGAAGAATTGCCGCTGGCAGAGATCAGCGAAATTCTGGATTTGCCGCTTGGAACTGTGAAAACACGCATACACCGGGGGCGGGAAGCCCTGCGGAAGCAATTAAGCAATTTGTAGGAGGCGAGCAGGATGACGACATGTCCGGATTACATCGTCCAGTATATGAACGATTATTTAGACGGTGACCTTGAACCATCCAAAGAACGGGTGTTGAAAGAAAATCTGGCTACCTGCCAAGATTGTCAGAAGATTTATCATGAATTGACCAAGACCATTGCATTCGTCCAGAGTGCATCCCATATAGAGGCACCGAAAGGCTTTGTGGAGGCTACCATGCAAAAATTGCCGACACAGAAACAACGGTCCGGTGCACAGCGCTGGTTCAAGCAGCACCCATTATTGACTGCCGCCGCCATCTTCTTTATTATGATGAGCGCTGTTTTGTTCTCCGATTTTAATAATGATCAGCAGTTTTCATTTACGATGCAGCCGAACGTTATTGTTGAAGGGGATACGGTAATTGTTCCGGAAGGTGAAGTGGTGACCGGGGACATTAAAGTGAGAAACGGCAATTTGCGTGTCGATGGAGAGCTCCATGGCGATGTTACCGTAGTGAACGGTCAATACATGGCTTCGGGTGGCGTGATAACCGGTGAAGTTGAAGAGATTGACCAGGTTTTCGAATGGTTATGGTACACCATAAAAAATGCCTTTAAAGATGCAGCCTCGATTTTCAGCGATGAAGGCGCAATGATACAAGAGTAAAACCTGTCCATTGGGGCAGGTTTTTTAGCTTGTTGAGAAAGTAAAAACGAAAACCGATATTCCGCAAAACAGCTTGCTTGCCAAAACCCGTGCTCCTGCATCGCTGCGCTAGCTTCGTCGCAAAGACTCGGCCGAACTACCTTCGGCCAACTCTTGGCTCGCGCTGAGCTAACTCGGTCTCGTTGCACTTCGCCCGAGTGGATCTCAGCACTTCGTCGGCATCCGCCTGCTCCCCTGGGCGTCTTCGCTGTTTTGCTCCATATCTCAGCTTGTCTTCTGCAAACGAATAGACGTTCAAGCGTATTGCAAGTGGGCAAATGGACACTTCCTTTATCAGCACAGAACAGAATGAAGCGGCAGGCGGCGACTCCATCGGGAACCAGAGCGAGTCCTGAGACCCCGCAGGGAGCGAAGCGAGCGAGGAGGCTCAGGCAGCTCCCCGAGGAAAGCGTCCGCCTAGAGCGAAATGATTGGAGAAGTTGTCGGTTTCTCGACAGCCAGGTAAAACCTGTCCATTGGGGCAGGTTTTTTTATGGGGACGAATCCCTGAGGCGTTTTTGCCTTTCGATAAAGGCAAGCCCTACATGATTATGATATACTTATTTCATGCAGATGTAGAAAAGCGAGGGTTGCAGATGCCGTTTCTGGAGAATATTTCTAACTTAACACCACTCGAACTTATTATTAATATTGCTGATATTTTATTAGTCTGGTTCGTTTTATATAAACTGATTACAATTATCAAAGGGACGAAAGCGGTCCAATTATTAAAAGGGATATTTGTCATCATTATTGCGCAATTGATCACACAGGCATTGAATCTGCAGACACTTGGCTGGATTATGCAGGAAGTGCTCAATTGGGGTTTTCTTGCCATCATCATCATTTTCCAGCCGGAACTCAGGCGTGCGCTTGAACAATTGGGCCGCGGGAAATTGTTTTCCAGCAGTACATTAAATGAAGAATCGGAGCGCAACCGACTGATCGAAGCAATGACAAAATCAGTCAGTTATATGGCAAAGCGGCGCATTGGCGCGCTTGTGTCCATAGAGCGTGAAACCGGATTGAGTGAGTATATCGAAACGGGAATCCCCTTAAACTCAGACATTACGTCAGAGTTGATGATAAACCTCTTTATTCCCAATACCCCGCTTCATGATGGAGCTGTTATTGTCCAAAAAAACAGAATAGCGGCAGCAGCCTGCTATCTTCCATTATCGGAAAGTCCGTTCATTTCCAAGGAATTGGGGACGCGCCACCGTGCAGCACTTGGAATCAGTGAAGTTACCGATGCCATCACGATTGTCGTATCGGAAGAAACTGGTGCCATCAGCCTGACGGCGAACGGCGATCTTCACCGCAATCTGTCATTGGAAGATTTTGAAGTGAAACTCCGCCGCATTTGGTTCGGTGAACAGCAGCAGAACCAAACTTCTTCCTGGTGGAACTGGAGGGGGAATAAGAATGGATAAAATGATGGACAACCCCTGGTTTTTGAGGATTACTGCATTATTGCTAGCCCTTCTTATGTTCTTTAGCGTTAAGGCTGAAGAGGAGAACAACAATTCAGCAGCCAGCAATACGATGACCGAGGTTATCGAAGAAGTGCCGCTTGAAGTTTATTATGACGACACGAGTTTAATGGTCAGCGGTGTGCCGGAAACGGTCGATGTCCAAATTACAGGTCCCAACAGTGCGGTCCAAAGAACTCTGCAAATCAGAGATTTCACCGTCTTTGTGGATTTGCGCAATTTGCCTCTTGGAGAGCATCGAATCCGTGTGCAAACGGAGAATATTTCCGAGCAATTGGGAGTCCGGATCGAACCGACATTCCTGAATGTCATGATCGAGGAACGGGTCACCCAGGAATTCAAAATTGACGCCGAGCTGAATGAGCGCTTGCTTGCGGAAGGCTATGTGCTGGAAAGCATATCAGCGGATCCGGATACAGTGACCGTCAGCGGACCGAAAAGCGTCATCGACTCCATCAGCTTTGTAAAAGCGACGGTGACGGAAGAGCCGGGAATGGATGCTTCTGTGACAAGAGAGGCAAGAGTCCGGGTTCTGGCCAATGATCTCACAAAGCTTGAAAATGTGACGATCGAACCGGAAGTGGTGGAAGTTGAAGCTGTTATTGAAGAATACAGCAGAGAAGTTCCGATATCGCTTACGCAGACCGGAACCGCACGTGAAGGAATTACGGTGGATGATATTGAAACGTCGGTCAATACCGTCAAAATTTCAGGCCCACAGGATGTGGTCGACGCAATAGAAGAGTATGAAGTGGAAGTGAATATCAGCGGCATAACTGCGACTGATACGGCGATCGAAGTGGATCTTCCCGCTCCTGAGGGAACAAGTTCTGTAGATCCCGAAAATATCATTGTAGATGCGGAAATCAGCGTGGATGAGACCGTGCTGCTTCCGGAAAACATCAATTACACAGAAGACGGCTATCCCGGATCTAATGATATGCGAATCTTTGAAGACCTGACATTGCAGGTAAGAGGAATGGAAGAAGGCAATAATGCCGATTTCCTCGATCCTGCAGATGGTGTGGTGGCATTAGTTGCCTACGGGACAGAAGAAATATTGGAAAGTTTGAGTATGGAAGATTTTGTGGTATATGTAGAGGCAGCGGAAAAATTGGGACAGCAAAGTCTGGAGATAGCAGTGGAGGGGCCGGAAGAAGCCGAATGGCTGATTTCGCCAGTTACTGCGACCGTTAATATACGATAGGCATTATTATCCGATGATTGAATTGGATTTAAGGAGAGAATAAGCGAATGGGAAAATATTTTGGTACGGACGGGGTTCGTGGAGTAGCCAACAGCGAATTGACACCGGAACTTGCATTTAGATTGGGCCGCTTTGGAGGATATGTGTTAACGAAAAGCTCGAAAGACAAGCCGAAAGTGTTAATCGGCCGTGACACACGGATTTCAGGTGAAATGCTGGAAGGTGCTTTGGCTGCCGGCTTATTGAGTGTCGGCGCGGAAGTGATGCGCCTTGGCGTTATCAGCACACCAGGAGTTTCCTATCTGACGCGTGTGATGAGTGCGGAAGCAGGCGTGATGATTTCGGCTTCCCATAATCCGGTTGAAGACAACGGCATCAAATTTTTTGGATCAGACGGTTTTAAACTTTCTGATGAACAGGAAGCGGAAATCGAAGCCTTGCTGGATATGGAAGAAGATACGTTGCCGCGTCCGACTGGAAGCGACCTTGGCGCCATCACGAGTTATTTTGAAGGCGGACAAAAATACATCCAGTATTTGAAACAGACTGTCGATGAAGAATTCGATGGCATTCACGTGGCACTTGATTGTGCGCACGGCGCAACTTCAACGTTGGCGACTCATGTATTTGCCGACCTTGATGCCGATATCACATCGATGGGTGCATCGCCGAATGGTTTGAATATCAATGACCATGTGGGTTCTACCCATCCGCAGAAACTTGCGGAATTGGTAGTGCAGAAACATGCGGACATCGGCCTTGCATTTGATGGCGATGGCGACCGTTTGATAGCAGTGGATGAAAAAGGCCATATTGTCGACGGCGACCAGATCATGTTTATTTGCGCCAAGCATTTAAGGTCTGAAAGCCGTTTGAATAAAGACACGGTCGTATCAACCGTGATGAGCAATATGGGCTTTTACAAAGCGCTTGAATCGAATGGCATGACGAGCATCAAAACAGCTGTGGGCGACCGTTATGTGGTGGAAGAAATGAGAAAGAACGGCTATAACCTAGGCGGCGAACAGTCAGGCCATATTATTTTCCTCGATTACAATACGACGGGCGACGGGTTATTGTCGGGCCTTCAACTGGTGAACATCATGAAGATCACCGGCAAGAAATTATCGGAGCTGGCTGCAGAAATGACGATTTTCCCGCAAAAGCTTGTAAATATCCGCGTAACGGATAAGCATGCGGTGACGGATAATGCAAAAGTCGCTTCAGAGATCGAAGAAGTTGAAAAAGAGATGAACGGCAACGGCCGCGTGCTGGTGCGCCCATCCGGTACGGAACCATTGGTGCGTGTCATGGTGGAAGCAGCTTCAAAAGAAGATTGCGAAAACTATGTCGAGCGTATCGCAGAAGTGGTCCGTGCAGAAATGGGTATGAGCTGAATTTGTATTTGATGAATTAATAAACCTATAGTAGTCGATATTCCGCAAAACAGCTTGCTTGCCTGGGGGCTCGCGCTGAGCTAACTCGGTCTCGTTGCACTTCGCCCGAGTGGATCTCAGCACTTCGCTTGGTCCCCTGGGCGTCTGCGCTGTTTTGCTCCATATCTAAGCAATTCTCTCAGTACTGGCGCTGTTCAGGAGCATAATCTCTGCCCTTGTCAAGAGCGCCGAAACGGTATAGTAATATTGATACTTTAATTCAACATCTATAATAATAAATTGTCCGCGAACTTTCCTGTTCGCGGATATTTTTATGCAATAAAATAGAATAGTTTTACTTCGAATGAGCCATTCGATGCATTTGCTCTTTTACAAGGAGAGGGTTATGATTAGGGTGTCTGTTTAGGACCGCATAAAAAGGGGGATAGTACTGCGTACAAGGAAACTAGTTGAAGCGCCTGTACTGGAAAAATCGGACGGACAAGTCATTTTCCAGTAGACGAGGAGGAGGAGTATCGAGATTTCGGCGGATACCTCCCGGCCGTGAAGCCCGGTCGTTATGTTCACTTTCAAAGCAGTTGAGCAATCAGCTGTACAACAAGGTGAATGGGCTCAGGAATGCGTCCGCGCATATTGGCGAACGCTTATTTTGTTTTGATATTGAAAAAAATTGGAGGAACTATAATTATGTGTGGAATTGTCGGGTATATTGGAGAAAGAGATTCAAAAGAAATTTTATTGAAAGGCCTCGAGCGTTTGGAATACCGCGGATATGACTCGGCGGGTATTGCAGTGCGCAATGGCGAAGGCATCACAGTTTTCAAAGAGAAAGGGCGCATTGCAGAGCTTCGCGGCGCAGTCAATGGAGATGTTACAGGAAACACGGGCATCGGGCATACACGCTGGGCGACACATGGCAAGCCCAGCCAGGTAAATGCTCATCCCCACCAGAATACGTCGGATCGTTTCACAATTGTGCATAACGGCGTAATCGAAAACTATCACCACCTGCAGCGTGATCATTTGGCTGATGTGGCTATGGAATCGGATACGGACACAGAGATCATCGTTCAATTGATCGGTAAGTTCGTGGAAGTCGATGGCATGACGACACAGGAAGCTTTCAGCAAGGCATTGAAATTGATGAAAGGCTCTTACGCAATCGCGTTGCTGGATGCGGAAGAAGCGCAGACGATTTTTGTCGCGAAAAACAAAAGTCCTTTGCTTGTCGGCCTTGGGGAAGATTTCAACGTCATAGCATCTGATGCAATGGCGATGCTGCAAGTGACGGACCAGTTCGTTGAATTGATGGACAAGGAAATCGTGATTGTCCGTAAAGACAGCGTTGAGATCCTGACGCTTGAAGGCGAAAAAGTGGAACGCGCGCCGTTCACTGCAGAAATCGACATGAGTGATATCGACAAAGGCACATACCCTCATTATATGCTGAAGGAAATCGACGAGCAGCCGGCCGTGATGCGTAAAATCATCCAGGCTTATCAGGGCGAAGACGAGAAATTGACTATCCAACCGGAAATTCTGGATGCCTTGCAGGCGGCGGATCGCCTGTATATCATCGCAGCGGGAACGAGCTATCATGCAGGATTAATCGGCAAGGAATATTTGGAGAAAATGGCGGGCATTCCGGTGGAAGTGCATGTAGCGAGCGAATTTGGCTATAATATGCCGCTTCTTTCCGAAAAACCGTTGTTCATCTTTATTTCACAGTCAGGCGAAACAGCTGATAGCCGCCAGGTATTGGTGCGTATCAAGGAACTCGGCCATCCGTCACTGACGATCACAAACGTTGCAGGATCGACTTTATCGCGTGAAGCAAACCATACTTTATTATTGTATGCTGGCCCCGAAATCGCGGTAGCTTCCACAAAAGCTTACACAGCACAATTGGCCGTATTGGCGATTTTGGCATCTGTAACTGCAGAAGCACGCGGACGTGAGCTTGGATTCGATCTTGTGCAGGAAATGGGCATTGTAGCGAACGCCATCCAGGCACAAGTCGATATGAAAGAAGAAATCGAGCAATTGGCGCATGATTTCCTTTCCACAACACGCAATTGCTTCTTTATCGGCCGTTTGATGGACTTTTTCGTCGGCCTTGAAGGCGCCTTGAAATTAAAAGAGATTTCCTATATCCAGGCGGAAGGCTTTGCCGGCGGCGAATTGAAGCACGGTACGATTGCTTTGATCGAAGAAGGCACGCCTGTCATCGCGCTTGCGACACAGGAGTCCGTAAACTTGAACATCCGCGGCAACGTCAAGGAAGTGGCAGCGCGCGGCGCGAATACAATGATCATTTCAATGGAAGGCCTGAACGAAGACGGCGACAGCCACGTTCTGCCGACAGTGCACGAATTGTTGACGCCACTGGTATCGGTTATTCCGTTGCAGCTGATCAGCTATTACGCAGCGCTCCACAGAGACTGTGACGTTGATAAGCCGAGAAACCTGGCGAAGTCGGTTACGGTGGAATAAAATATGATTTATTGATGTCAGCTGGATCCTTCGGGGTCCGGCTTTTTTAATGGAGATTTCTATAGTGAATAGAAAGGCTAGTTATTTATATGAAAAGTTTTTTTCTGAAAGCAAATTTTTAATTCAAAATATCTCGAATTCAGCCGATAGTAATAGATAGGAAAAGAAAGTGTGGGGAGTCTCATGGAGCACGTGGAAAATTTGGAAATGCAGGTTCAGGAATTATTGAAGTTGCTTGAAGCTGCAAAACAATTGAATTCAAATTTGGAGATAGAGGAAGTGTTCCAGAACATCCTGCTGCAGATGGTGGCGATGGTTGGAGCGGAAGCAGGCACTTTATGGGTGCTTGAGCCCGAAGGTGAAGAGATTAAAGTGGTTGCAGCCTACGGGGAATCAGCCGATAAGATTGTAAATGTCCGGTTGAAGAAAAATGAGGGAATTGCCGGCAAAGTGATTATGAGCGGACAGCCGGTATTGATCCGCGATGTGCAGCAGCATCCCGATTGGTCGAACCGCGTGGATGAGTCGAGCGGTTTTGTGACGAAGTCGATGATCACCGTGCCGCTGATTGTGAAAGACAAAGTGCTGGGGTCTTTGCAGCTGTTGAATAAAAAGCAATCGGATTTCTTCAAAGATGAAGATGTTTCCCTTGCGGTGGCGCTGGCCAGCCAGTCGGCAATGGCGCTGCATAACAGCCAGATGTACGATGAGCTGCAACAGATGTTCCTCAGCATGATCCGGACGTTGGCCAAAGTGCTCGATGCGCGGGATCCGTATACAGCGGGCCATTCGGAGCGGGTCGCCAATTATTCGGTGTGGATTGCCGACAAACTGGGAATGGCTCCGGAGGAGAAAAAGGAATTATTCAAAGCAGCGCTGCTGCATGATGTCGGCAAAATTGGCATCCCGGATGACATCTTGCGAAAACCGGACCGGCTGACGGCAGAGGAATATGACTCGATTAAATTGCATACGGTGATCGGCGCCGATATCCTGTCAAACATGGAACCGAAGAAAGCGATGGCGGACGTCATCCAAACAGCCCGGTCGCATCATGAGCGCCTCGATGGCAGCGGCTATCCGGACGGGTTTAAAGGCGAGGAGATTTCGCTGTTTGCGCGGATTGTCGGGGTGGCCGATACATTTGATGCCATGACGACAGCGCGTTCGTATAGCAAAGGGATGTCTTACTATGACGGAGCGTCAGAGTTGATTCGCTGTAAAGACAGGCTGTTCGACAGCAGAATCGTCGATGCGTTCACGGCAGTTTTGACGGAATGCGATTACAATTTGGCACAGTACGAAGCGGACCATAAAAAAGAGTACCGCCTATGAGCCAGTTCGACTACCTGTTGATCGGGCATTTAATCGGCGATTTTTTGCTGCAGTCATCGTGGATGGCGAAGAATAAAGCGGCGAAATGGCTGCCTTTATTGGTGCATGTGGCCATTTATACGTTCGTGGTCAGCGTTTTCGGCATAATGTCGGGCGGCTTGTCGCTGACAGCGATTGCGTTGATTGCCATCAGCCACATTGTGTTGGATTTACGGACATTCGTATCGTTTTGGGTCAGAACTGTGCAGACGGCAAAGGGGCCGGAACAGGCGTGGCTGTGCATCATGGCCGACCAGATTTTTCATATCATCATATTAGCGATTGCCATCGCTATATCGTAGGAGAGTGACAGATGGATTTTGCACCGAAAGTATTCGTGATGGAACGCAGTTATGAGTTGAGCAAGGAAGAAGTCTGGGGATTGCTTGCAGACAACGACCGGATGAACCAGTATATCGGTTTGTTTCCGGTGTCATTCAGCACGGTGAAAAAGGATGGGCAGGGCATTTTTTACAGGGAAGCCAACGCAACAGCTGCCGGAGTCATCCCGATGGTCTGGCAGGAGTTGCCGTTTCAATGGGAAGAATTCAGAAATTACCGGATCGAGCGCCGCTATGTCAAAGGGCCGTTAAAATATTATACGTGGAATATTGAGTTGCTCGACACCTCGCAAAAATCAGAAAGCCGGCAGACGACCGTGCGCCTGACAGCGGAATTCACACCGAAAAACCTGATGGGTCTTGCTTCGATTTATGCCATTGCCGTGAAGTCGATGAAAAAAGCATTGGATTACCTGGATGATTACCTGAAGTCCGGCGCGCAGAAACTGCATGAAGCACCGCAGAAAAATGCCAGACATAAAATCGATCTGGCGGAACTGGAGCGGCTGGAGACGGTACTCCGGAATTGGCCGGTGGAAGAGGAACAAATCGGCCTGCTGCACCGCTATCTCACGGAAAAGAGCGACCACGATGCCGCGCTGATGGAACCGTTTAAAATTGCGGAGCAATGGGAAGCGGATCCGGACGCGGTGCTGCGTTTATTTCTGTATGCCACCAAATCCGGCATCCTGAATTTGAGCTGGAATCTGATCTGCCCGAATTGCCGGGTGTCGAAGTCAGCCAACACGTCCCTGTCAGGTCTGACGGCCGACTTCCACTGCGATTTATGCGGAATCAATTACGATGCCAGTTTCGATCAATTTGTCGAACTTCATTTCTCCGTTCATCCGGCGATACGAAAAGCCTACGCGGAAGTGTATTGTGTCGGCGCGCCGATCATCACGCCGCACGTCAAAGTGCAGAAAATCATCGAACGCGGCATGTCCGCCCGCTTTCCTGTACCGGAAACGGAAGGGAACTGGCGCCTCCGTGTTTTGCAGTCGAATGAAATGGTATATGTGGAAAGGGCAGATGCAGAATCGGAAACGGCCATCGGCTTTACCGATGGTGGCTGGTCTGAGTCCCGGTTGTTGCCGGTTTCAGAACTGACGGTCCATAATTCGAGTGGCCGTGATATTGTCGCGGTGCTGGAACAGGCAGACTGGAGCAAGAATGCTGTGACGGCTGCCAAAGTGACGGCGATGCAGGAATTCCGGGATCTGTTCTCTTCTGAAGTGTTGTCACCCGGCCAACAGATCGGCATCGATCATGTGACGATTCTGTTCACTGACCTGCAAGGCTCGACGTCGCTGTACGAAACGGTCGGCGACGCCAATGCCTACGGCCAGGTCAATAAACATTTCGATTTTCTTTCGCAGTGGATCGGCAAGAACAGAGGCAGTGTCGTGAAGACGATCGGCGACGCAGTCATGGCCGTTTTCCATTTGCCGGAAGATGGCTTGCGGGCGGCGCTGGAGATCCAACAGAATGTTGTGGAATTCAATAAGGATAAGAAGGATCCCATCGTGCTGAAAGTCGGCTTACACAGCGGGCCGGCAATTGCCGTTACGTCCAATGACCGGCTCGATTATTTCGGCCGGACCGTCAATCTGGCGGCGCGCATCCAGGGCCAGGGAATGGGCGGTGACATCGTCTTCAGCCGCGACTGCCTGGATCAGCCGAAATTGCGTGCACTGGTGGAGCAGGATGGCGTGAAGATGGAGGCTTTCCCGGCGAAACTGAAAGGGATTGAAGGGGAAGTGGAGCTGGTTAGGGTTGTGGTGGGTGATGGGGAGATTTTAGAAGCACTTTCTCCATATGCGTTTAACTAATAATTTTTAATAACCGATATTCCGCAAAACAGCTTCGAAGGCATTAGCCGAAGCATGCGAGGCTAATGTCTTTGCGACGAAGTGCGTAGCACTGCAGGAGCACGACTATTATTTTTGCTCCTGTCTCTGCATCGCTGCGCTAGCTTCGTCGCAAAGAGTTGCCCTCGCAGGCTTCGTTCAACTCTTCGCTGTTTTGCTCCATATCTTAGATACGCCTCAACTAAAGCCGCTCTCTCAGCACCGGCGCGGCTGAGGGGCAGGCGAATGCCGACGGAGCAAAGACGAGTGGGCTTCTCAGCTTATTGTGTGAGTTATAATATTTGCTCTGTCCATAGCGCCGAAGCGGTTTCAAATGATAATTCTTAAGTTCAACTTGTATAGTATAAAAAATGCATATAGTTATTGCCCTTTCAGCTAAACTGGCAGAAAGGGTATTTTTTATTGCCAATAACGAAACCGGAACACATCGGGCGTTGTCTAACAGATAGAGAAAAAGGGGGCGAGGGCTTGGAGAAGCGGGAGAAGGACCGGCTGCTGACGGAGGCGATGGATGAATACGGGCATTATCTGGTGCGGCTGGCGTATTCGTTTGTCAAAGAACGGACGAAGGCGGAGGACATTGTGCAGGACGTTTTTATCCGCTATTACATAAATCTGGAAAAGTTCAAAGGGCGCTCGAGCGTCAAGACGTTCCTGTACCGCATCACGGTGAATGAATGCCATAACCATTTCAGGAGCTGGGCACACCGCAAGATCGAACTCACGAACAAGCTGAGTCCGCTGTTGCCAGGTAAAGATTCGACGGAAGAAGCGGCACTGGCATCTGAACAGAGCAGCGAAGTGGCAGGGGCAATTGGCAAGCTGCCGCTGAAATACCGGGAAGTGCTGTGGCTTCATTATTATGCGGAACTGTCAGTAAAAGAAATCGCCGAGGTGCTGAAAACGTCCGATAACACGGTGAAGACGCGGCTGGCAAGAGGCCGCAAGCAAGCAGGCATCACATTTACGGAGGAGGGGCTTGAGCATGCATGAAGATTTGAAGCGGAAATTGGATGATTCGGTGCCTGAAGATGTGACTTTGTCGGATACGAAGAAGCGGCAGATTCTGAAGGCGGCGCAGGAGCGGGAGGGCGAACGCAGACCGACGAGCGTGCCGAAGTTGTTGCCGGCACTTGCTGGAGTGGCGGTGATTGGGTTGTCAGGGTTATTTGCCTACCCTTATTTGATGGAAGAAACAGACGCGCCAGAAGAAATTCGAAATGCAGAAGAAAATGAGCCTTCTTCTATAGAAGGAAACGATCCGCCAGAATCAACCCCGCCGCCAGTTGACGAAGAACCGGATGAAAATTCTGAAGAGGAAACCGATGAAACGGCAGAAGAAGATTCGGAAGAAACTTTAGATGAAAGCACCGACAAAGAGGAAACTCTAGTTGAGGATTCAGAAAGCCAGCTGCTTACAAAAGAAGAGAAGTTCATTGCGCTGTTGAATCATGAATTTTACGAAACTGGAATTGAGCTTGGAGATGAAGTGGCGGAGGTTGAAAGCAATTATCCGAATTGGCTCGAGAAGGGTGAAGTTGAGGGCGGACTCGCTACAAGTTATGGAAGCTTTATGGTAATTCGCGCTCACTTTGAAACGAAGATCAATCACGTGAATCTTAGGGAATTCACCCAGTTGACTGTTTCGCAAATTGAAGAAGTAATCGGCCAAAAAATTGAAATTGTTGCTTATTTCAATGAAATTCTAAACAGGGAAGTCATTTCCGGTGAATTTATTCTGGAAAATAAACGTTATGTCGTTATTGCTGACTCAGAAGCACAAGATGCGAAAGTGAAAGAAATCTGGATATCTGCATATTCGGGGGGATAAATTTTTGTTTTGAAGAGTCTTATAGATTATTCTCGGCAGTTTGAAATCTAATTTCGCTATGGTCAATAATGCACTCTTGGGATAAGCTTTTCCTGAGAGTGTTTTATTTAGATCGATTTTATTCAACAATTGGAGGCCACAACAATGACTGAACTACCTAATTGCCCGAAATGCAACTCGGAATATGTCTACGAAGACGGCAGCCAGCTGGTGTGCCCGGAATGTGCGCATGAATGGACGCCGGGAGCGGAAAATGAGTCGGCGGAAGAAGCGGAAATTGTGAAAGATGCCAATGGCAATGTATTGCAGGACGGCGATTCTGTCACCGTCATCAAGGATTTGAAAGTAAAAGGCAGTTCCTCTGTCCTGAAGCAGGGCACAAAAGTGAAAAGCATTCGCCTGGTCGATGGCGATCACGATATCGACTGCAAGATTGATGGTTTCGGGCAGATGAAGTTGAAGTCAGAGTTTGTGAAGAAGGGGTGATTAGAGTGAAGTCCCTATAAATTTCGTCCAGCTATATTTCTTCAGGAAAGGCGATGGGAAATCCAGGAGTTATCAAATTTTCCTGTTTGAAAAGAAATTTTATGCTTCTATAAGAAAAACAACCAGTAAATTGAATTCGAATTTACTGGTTGTTTTTATATGCATTTTTAAGTTCAGCGTGATTTGATTGGCTTCTTAAGCCATACCTGCTCCAATTGCTCCGCAGGAAGCGGATGGCTGTAAAAGTATCCTTGTCCAAATACATCGAATAATTTTAACGCCTCGGCCTGTTCCTGGGTTTCAATGCCCTCTACAATAACTTCTGCGTTCAAGTTTTTGCCGACATCAATTATAGCTGCCAAAATAAACATATTGCGCCGGTTGCTGAGAATTTCATCAATAAGGGATTTGTCGATTTTTAACGTATCAATCTCCACATTCTTAATCACATTCAGCGAGGAGTAGCCGGCTCCAAAATCATCAATTGCTATCTTCAAACCGAGTTTCTTCAACTCATTAATGATGAGTGACGACTCCTCGATGTTCAGCAAGACGCTTTCGGTAATTTCAATTTCCAGATTGCGAGGATCCACATTCTCTTTTTCCAGGATTTTTTTCACTTTCCAGCAAAGGTCTTCATCATGGAATTGTCTGGCCGAGACGTTCACAGAAACCTTGACTTGCGGGCGCCCATCCCTTTCCCATTCCTTCATTTGACGGCAAGCCTCTTGGACCACCCATTCGCCGATTGGCAGAATGAGCCCTGTCTCTTCAGCTATGGGAATAAATTCCGATGGAGAAATTAAACCTGATGGGGAATTCCAGCGGATGAGCGCTTCAAGCCCAACCAGGATTTCTGTTTGCAAATTGACCTGTGGCTGGTAGTAAAGTTGGAATTCTTCGTGTTTAAGAGCCTGTTGCAATTCTTGCTCCAATTGCATTTTTCTGTTGATTTTCTCGTTCAGCTCTTCTGTGAAGAATTGATAATTGTTCTTTCCTTTTTTCTTGGCGGAATACATGGCGACATCTGCTTGCCTGATCAGCGACTCTTCATCGCTTGTACATACCGGCTGTAAGCTGATGCCGATGCTGAGCGACATAACGACTTCCTGGTCTAAAAGAAAGAACGGTCGCTTCATATCTTCTAAAATCTGCTCGGCGAGTCGGCGCACTTCCGCTTCTGTTCCTTCTTCCAACACAATGATGAATTCATCGCCGCCCAGTCTGGAGATAGTGGCATTTTTCGATAGACAAGATTGAATTCTGGCTGAAACTTTTTTCAGGAAGATATCTCCTCCATGGTGCCCGAGTAAATCATTGATTCCTTTAAAATCATCGAAATCGACGAGAAGAACAGCAATCATTTGCTGCATTTCCTGGGCTGTCTTCACAACTTTCTGGAGATGCTGGTAAAACCAATGGCGATTTGGAAGACCGGTCAACTGGTCGGTAAAGGCTAATTCATTTATCCTCTTTTGCGCTTCCTTTTTTTCGGTCACATCCCGGACAATCGCAAAAACCCCATTGATCTGGCCTTGTTTGTGTTTGGGTACCGCGTTAATATCCACTTCAATCAACGCTCCAAATCTATTTCGGATCACATGCTCGAAATTGACGGGACTCCCGTCAAGCAATTCCGAGAATATTCCATTGACCCTCTCCAAATCCTTGGCAATAAAAGCAGGGAAAGACATGGTCAGAAGTTCGTCTTTAGAATAACCGGTCAGTTTTTCTGTCATTTTATTGGCATCTGTAAAAAATCCTGCCTGATCAATTTCAAAGACGGCATCCAAGTTATGGTCAAAGAGAGACCTGTACTTCTCTTCGTTCTCTTCCAATAAAGCGAGTGCCTTTTTTTCTTTTGAAATGTCCTTGGCAATGCCATAAACCCCTGTTACTTTTTCATCAACAATGATAGGCATGTTTGTTATTTTTAAAGGAATTCTGTCGCCATTTTTATGAACAGCGAGGATCTCATAGTTTTGAGGCGTGCCCGCTAAGGCTTTTAAAAACTTCTTATTGGCCATCTCTAAATAGTCAGAATCCACTACAACATGAAACGTCATGGCAATCATTTCTTCTAAGGAATACCCCAGCATCTCTTCCAATGAATGATTGATATTCATCAGTTGACCAGCCGGGTCCAACGAATAGATGCCATCCGGATTATTCTTGAAAAGGGATTGATAGCGTTGGCGGTTTTCTTCCAGTTCTCTGCCTGTTTTCTTATGCTCCGTAATATCCCGCAGCACTAATTGTATGCCTGGCTTTCCTTCGAACTCAATGCCGACCCCGGTTACTTCCACATCAATGGTTAATCCGGCCGGAGTGAGAATTTGCTGTTCCATCGGCAACGCCCTGAAGCCCGTTTTCAAGTTGTGATTCCGTTCCCTTACAGTCTCTTTGAGGTCAGATGGCACGAAATCAAGAATTGATTTGCCGATCAACTCATTTTTATCGGCTTTGCCCACCATTGTTAAACAGGCTTCATTGATGAAAACAATTTTATAATCGCAATGCACAACTATCGGTTCAGGAGAAAGTTCCGCTAAACGGCGGAAGCGTTCTTCGCTTTCTTTCACCTTCGCCGTTAAACGCCTTTCAATAGTAAGTGTCCGTGAATCAAGAAAAGCCAAATAGGCTGCGCTGCTCATAATGATGAATACAGTTATTGAGACGATTGCGGCCAGTGTTAAAGGTTGCATACCCTCAACAGTCTCATTTTGGACTTGGGGAAGATAAAAAACAGCTTTCATGCCGATGTAGTGCATCAGCGAAACGGCTAATCCTAAGAGCACTGCGCTGAACGCTTTCCGGCTGGCAGAAGCATGCCCTTCTTTTATTTCAAAGAAAACTTTCAAAGCAATTGATGAAAATACCATCGCTACGAGGATTGAAAGGACAAAATAAAAAGAATTGAATTGAAGTTCTACCGGTTTTATTATTGCGAGCATGCCGATATAATGCGTCGCGACAATACCGATTCCTATAAAGAAACCACTTGCCATCACTTTGATCTTATTTACAGATATTACATGCAGGATGTAAAAGGCGATGAATGATGCGAAAACTGCCGCGGCCAGAGAAGCAAAAAGCAGGAAGGGGTTATAGGTTAACGGCGAATGGAGGTGAAAAGCCATCATGCCGATAAAGTGCATTGAAAAAATCCCCATCCCCATCACAAGTGAGCCGGAAAACATCCATATCAGTTGTCCGGACCTTCTTCGGTCCAACATTCTTTCGGCTAAAATCAAGGCGGTATATGATGAGACAATTCCGATAACGACCGAAAGGATCATCAGAAAGGGGCTAGCAGATTCGTAAAACATTACTTTCAATCCTTTCTTTTACGCAAATCAAGAATTCATATAATTTGTAAAGGCTGTATTAAAAGAGTAAATAAGTTCTGGATATGTAGAGAAGACGAAATTTATGACGATGCAATCTGAACTTAAGAAAATAGCTGAATGCAGGAGGATATACAAACACTTTCCTTTACTGTTAATTGTTCTGCCTATTGATTTTAAGTTATATTTTTATTTGCAGAGGATTTCAAGCCATCTGGCATGCCGTTGCAACTTACAGCATGCGGATACGATAAGTGCCGCGCCCGGCTTCTTTGGACTCATACATAGCTATATCGGCATTTTTTAATATGGTTGATACATCAGCTCCGGCCAATGGCGTTAAAGCGATGCCCATACTGGCACTGACTTTCAGGGAAACATCCTGGTTTTCCCACGATTGCGCCATCGTTACTTGAATCTTTTGCGCCATCTTTTCTGCTTGATCAGCAGTTTTTATGCCGGGGAGAAGAAGGATGAATTCGTCGCCGCCGAGCCGTGCGGCGACATCTCCGTCACCTGTGCTTTGGAGTAAACGTTTGCCGAACTCTTCAATGACAGCGTCGCCGACATCATGGCCTAATTGATCGTTAATGGCTTTGAAATGATCAATATCAAGAAGGAATACGGTTAAAATATCTTCTTTATTGGAAGAATGATTTATTTTTTCCAAGATGGATTCCTTCAAAAACCGGCGATTCGGGAGACCGGTTAAAGAATCGTGGTAAGCATCATACTGCAATTGTGTTTCCCGTTCCTTGTGCAGCGTGATGTCCTGGGTAATCGTCAGCATGTGGACAAATTGATGTTGTTCATCGAAAATCGGAATACCCTGGACCTCTGTCCAGATCCAGCCTCGGGTTTTGTGCTGAAGCCTTGCCTCCAGTATATACGTCTGTGCCTCCTGAATTGCCAGTGAAAAAGCTTTTCTCACTTGTGGGATATCTTCAGGGTAAACATTGTAGAACGGTGGCCTTTCCAGGTATTCTTCCGGCTCCAACCCGTATACCCGTTTGCTGGAAGGTGAGACATAGATGGTTTCTCCTTCATGATCCATCAGGACAATGACGTCATGGGCGTTTTCAGCGATAATCCGGAAACGATTTTCACTTTCCAAATACTGGCTGGAAACTTTGTCCAGCTCCCTCATATCCTTTAGCGTGGCATAGACACCCACGATTTCATTTTTCACTTCAATCGGAGCGAAATGGACGAGAATACCAATCGATTGTCTTGAATTTCCTATAAATATTGTTCTGAAATCATTTGAAGTTCCGGATAAAGCCAATTGGATATACATACTTAGTAATTCGCAATCTTTCTGGGGAATATACTTGCTAAAGTCCGTGCCAATTAAGTCATTCATTGGATAGCTTGTCAGCTGTTCAACAGTGGAATTGCCTGCCAGAATCCGACCCTTCAAATCCAGGGAAAAGATGGCGTCTGCATTGTTCTCATATAAGGAACGATAGCGGGACCGGCTTTCTTTTAATCTTTCCCATGCTTCTTCGCTTGCCATTTTAGCCAGCCGTTCACCAGTAGTATCTTTGACGACGCCGATAACGTGGGAACACATGCCTGTTTCATCAAACAGCGGAGTTAATGTGGTTTCTGAATAATAATGTTCGCCCGCAGGGGAAACATACGTGTCTTCAAAGATGATTTCTCCTTCGGTTTCCAACACTTTCTCATAGTGCCCATTTAATATGCCAGCTGCGGCCGGAGCATGTGTTTCCTGAAAGGTCTTGCCGATATCTTGTTGTGCCAAATGAGTTCTTTCGAAAACTGCCCGGTTGAAAAATTCGTATTTGAGCGCTGACCGGTCTGTAACGTTTACCATGAATACCATATCTTTTATCGCTTCCATTAAGGCAATGTTAAAGGGAAGCACCCTTGTTTTACTCATCAGTTAATTTCCTTTCTCAAATAAATTTCTGTCTTATTTTTTCAACTCCTCAGTGTGAACAACTTAAGGTAGCGATTCCTGTTTAACGGCCTGTGTGTTTGGTGTGAAATTATACTGGGCCTGCAAGTATTTCGCTTCGAAATCGACGGTTTTCATGGGCTTGTCGTACAAATAACCCTGAAAAATGCTGCAGTCATTTTTTAACAGGAAATCCGCTTCTTCAACACGTTCGACGCCTTCAGCCACCAATTCACATTCAATGCTTTTTGCCAGATGGATCAGGGATTTCAGCACAGCTTCCGATTTCGGGTTCTGCCCAATTTTTTGTACAAAAAACCGGTCGATTTTGATTTTGGTGATCGGAAAATGCGTCAAATACGAGATCATTGAAAAACCGGTTCCGAAATCATCGATGGCAATTGACATTCCTTTGGATCTGCACAGCAGCAGATTTTCCAATGTTTTGGGCGAATAGGTCAATTCCGCCTGCTCCGTAATCTCAATTTCAATAAACCGGGGATTAATCTTATAGCGATCCATCAACTCAATAAAGTCATTAAAGAAACCTGTATTGCTGAGAAGTGAAGCCGTCATATTGATCGCTGTCCGCAAATTCCATCCGAAGGTTCTCTCCCATTCTTTCATTTGGCCAAACACTTCTTCAAGCAGGTGGGAAGTCAACGATACAATGTGCCCAGTTTCCTCCGCCACCTGGATGAATTCAGGCGGTGGGAGTTGGCCGAGCTCCGGGTGTGCCCATCGTGACAACACTTCGACACCCACAATCTTGCCGGAATTGCCGTCAATTTGGGGTTGCAGGGTATAGTAAAAACCTTTTGATTTTAAATCGCCGGCAAGCCCTTCTTCGATGAGTGCCCGGCGATTGCGCTGTGTTATCATTTTGGGACGGAAAAATGCATGTGAGATGCCGCTGACAAGTTTAGCTTCACACATCGCGATTTCAGCATAAGAAAGAAGTTCGTTTATTGTCGGGGCATCGAAAGGATAGCAGGCGATACCGACACTGGCACTGATATTGACCTTCTGCCCGTTTTCCATGGATATTGGTTTGCAAAAAATCTCTTCAATCTGCTCAACGGCTGCGGCCAATCTTTCATCGCAACTGTATTCTCGTACAATCAGAAACTCACTCCCATCCGAACGGGCAATGTGACAGGTGTCACTGGCGAATTCCGTTAATTCATCTGCCACTTTTTTCATGATGATGTCACCCGCATTGTGGGTGTACATAGAGTTGATGAAATTCAGGTTATCGATGGTAAGGTGGAAAACGGAAAACTTTTTTCTTTGTTCCAAGAGGGAGTGAATGATTTGGATGATTAGCTGACGGTTCGGCAATCTGGTCAAGTAATCATAATAAGCAAATTCCGTCAATTGGACCTCTGTTTTTTTCCGTTCACTTACGTCCTGGAAATAGACGGATAAGCCGCCTTTTGCCAATGGGCAAGCTTTTACTTGGAACCATTTATCCAGCGGTTGATAGTAATCGACAAACTCTACTATGGTCTGTTCTGTCAAGGCGCGTCTGTAATGATGGTGGAAATTTGTATCCAGAGCCTCCGGGAAGAGTGTAAACAATTCTCTTCCAGCCGCATTTCCGCGCCTGCATTCCAGCAGGACTTCACCGATCTCATTTATATAGATTACTTGCAGGTCATCGTCCAATAAGAAGAAGCCTTCTGTCATGCTTTCTAAAACAATTTCGGCAGATATGGGGTGAAGTGAATCGAGAGAAATTGGCTTATGGTAAACGATCGCTCCGGTTGCCCGGCCGGAAGGGGAATTCACACGGCGGACGTTCACTTGCAGCCATTGTGTTTCGCCGTCTCCCAGAAGAAACGGATAAACCTGTTTGTGCTCGCTTTTGTCGCCTGCCAGCACTTGCTTTATGGAATGCAGTTCACTCACTTTGCCGCGGGTTTCCAATTGCCCGAAATAATCTGATCCCGGTTCCCATAGGGCTTCTCTTACATCATGCTCTTTGCAGAAATCCACCCATGCTTGATTCACTTTAATTATTGTGCCATTTTCATCAATGGCAATCAGGTATTCATCTATTGTATTGATCCATTCCTGAATTTGACCGTGATCTTGTTCCAATTCATTCACGTCCTTTTCTGATAGAGCACAAATTTAAGCTTGCAGATCCTGAAACATTTTTTATAGGATGTGCCTTAATACAAACTGTATTATTAGACGGAAATTAATTATTCTGAAATAACTTGAAGGTAAAATTTTTTGGGGGTTTTCTCTATGATGCAGTGATATTTAAGACGTGGGTAAAGCTTTACCCCCATTTGCAAATGTATTCATCAGAGGAATTGGCTTCTATTTCGAATGACCTTATCAATTCACACATACTATAGAATACGAGGAGCCGGGAACGCGACATGATTTTGATTTTATTGTCATCTATGTACTCAATCGAATCCATTTTTTTATTGAAGTAATGCATTTCGGAATACAAAGGGATGTTGATCACACTGCTTAAACCGGTTTTCGACAATTGAAAGCTCGACAATTGATAGATGGAACCTTCAATATACTCGCTTCCCCAGGAAAACAGCAGCACCAAATCATCTTTTTCCATCACATGAATCGTTTCTTCCCTGGTTGAGAGCGTGACTTCAATTGTTTTTCCCACAAACTTCTTCAACATTTCTAATTCGATTGCGGGCAAAGAAGGTTGTCTTCTGAAAATAAACATCAAATTTCTCCTTTACAAATTTAACTTCATACAAATGTTCTACCTGCTTTTCTCACTACGGTATCATATATCTATTTTCGGCATAACATAACAGGTATTTAGAGCTATTTTTGCGTATTTCTAATAAATAGATATCTCCATTTTCTTAAAACAGGTATTTTTATGCTTTAAAAGCGATAAAAAGAGTAATTTCATGTCA
This sequence comes from Metaplanococcus flavidus, assembly GCF_042675885.1. NCBI lineage: Bacteria > Bacillati > Bacillota > Bacilli > Caryophanales > Caryophanaceae > Metaplanococcus > Metaplanococcus flavidus. Next base: position 26,929 of record NZ_JBHTKI010000010.1, read on the forward strand.
TTAAAAAATTGATATTTTCAGTAAATTAACTTGATTAACTGTTGCAAATAAAACAAAGTTTCTGTGAATTCGGGTTGAAGGTATATTAGAGGGGGGAATGGTTTTCTTCAGCTATAAGAAATGAGGAGCGGGGTATGTGATATTTATAGAAGGTTTTAATTTTTTCAACAGATAGCGCAGACAAAAGATCCTTTCCATTAACTGAAGAAAATCTTTTGGTGGAGTGGGGGGTGATGGTGGAATTTGAAAGATGGCTGTTTAAAAGATCCAAGCTGTGTGAAAATAGGAACTAGCAAAAGAATCAAAAGAGTTGAAAGGAGCACATTATGAAAATCCAAACGACCCGTTTCGGTGAAATAGAAGTAGCAGACGCAAGCGTCATTACATTTACTAGAGGGATTCCCGGTTTTGATGAATACCAGAAATACGTCCTGATCCCGGCCGACACCACAGAGGAGACGCCGTTTTTCTTCCTGCAATCGCTGGAAGCGGAAGACATCAGCTTTTTCCTCGTCGATCCGTTTTCATTCTACAAGGATTACGATGTCAAAATTGCCGACCAGACAGTGGAGCGCCTCCAACTCGAAGAACCGGCCGACGCACTGGTGCTGACGACCGTGACGGTGCCTGGAGACATGCAGCACGCCACCACCAACCTGAAAGCGCCGCTCGTCATCAATAACCGCAAGCAGCTCGGCATGCAAACCGTGCTGGACAATAAAACCTACGAAATCAAACAGCCGCTATTCCAGGCTGAAGCAAGGAAGGTGTAGGCGATGCTCGTACTCGGACGAAAAAAAGGCGAATCGATCATCATCGACGACCAAATCGAAATTACCATCAACTCCGTGGAAGGCGAAACCGTCAAGCTCGGCATCGAAGCCCCGCGGCATATAACGATTCACCGGAAAGAAGTGTACCTCGAGATTCAGGAAGAGAATAAGAAAGCGATGTCGAATGTGATTGATATCAGCGATTTTTTGAAGATGAAGAAGTGATGGGGGCCTGCAGAGATGCGGGCTTTTTTTTTACATTTCCAGAAGAAACGAAAAGTTTTCTGAAATTAATTTTAAAAAACGCTAAACATTTTAAAACCCTCTCCGATAAAGATAGTGTAAGGAAGTTCAAACGGATTTGAACCCTTACAAAAACAAAAAATACATTACACGGAGGTAATACACAATGATTATCAATCACAACATCACAGCTTTAAACACGCATCGCCAAATGGGTGCAGCAAACAATGCTCAAGCAAGCAGCATGGAAAAACTTTCTTCGGGTCTTCGCATCAACAGCGCGAAAGATGATGCAGCAGGTCTTTCGATCTCTGAGAAAATGCGCGGACAGATTCGCGGGTTGGAGCAAGCTTCACGTAATGCACAAGATGGTATTTCAATGATTCAAACAGCTGAAGGTGCTTTGAACGAAACTCATGACATGTTACAACGTATGCGTGAACTTACTGTACAAGCGAACAATGGAACAAATAATGACGATGATTTAAAAGGTATTCAAAAAGAAATTAGTGAATTATCAACAGAAATCACAGAATTAGCATCGAGAACAGAATTTAATACAAAATCTCTTCTTACTGGAAACCTGGGTGTTAAAGGTGATGGAACTGGGGCTGAGTTAGGTTTAATAGCCCAGGAAATTGATTTAGATGTTTCTGGAGCAAGAAGTGGTGCTGAATTTACTATTTCACAAGCTGCAGGCGCAGTTACATTAACTGATGAATTAGGAAATGTACAAACTATTGCTGTAACTGATGAGTCAGATGTAGATGGAACTCTTGATTTTGATGCCTTAGGCGTGAAATTCACTGGTAAAGATATGGACTTTACTGATGTACTTGTGGATACTTTAGATATAACTACTGAGGGTAACTCAGCAACACTTCAGATTGGTGCTAACACAAATCAAACACTTACTCTTCAATTTAACGATATGCAGGCAACTGCACTTGGTACAGCGAGTACTAAAATAAGCGCTGTAGATGTAACAAATGCTGCACAAACTTTTGATGATAGATTAAATGCTATTGACGAAGCAATGAAACAAGTTTCAAGTGAACGTTCAAAAATGGGTGCATGGCAAAATCGAATGGAACATACAATTAATAACTTAAACACTTCTTCTGAAAACCTAACAGCAGCGGAATCACGTATCCGCGACGTTGATTATGCCGAAGCCGCGTAAGCGAGCCGAGGTACAGTCGTCCTGGCCGGTAACAGCCAGAGATTACGATCGGGTGAATTGCTGGAAACCCCTTATAGCTTTTATTGCCACAACGCAGCTGGAAACGGCAAACGTGACGGTTCGAAAAAATAAAAGATTGGGCAATCAGCAGCCAAGCTCCTGTCTCGAAAGAGTGGAGAAGGTTCAACGACTAGGATAGACCGTCTAAGGCGAGAGCTATGGCGATGAAATCCGTAGGTGACACAGTGTCCATCAGCACTGCTTGATCCGAAGTGCCCGACCCCTACTAATACTAGAGGGTGAAGATATAGTCTAGTCATTTATGAAAGTAAATGTTCGCACGATGGCGAAAGAGATGATGAACCAAACAAGAAACTCAATTCTTGCACAAGCATCACAAGCAATGTTGGCTCAAGCAAATCAGCAGCCACAAGCTGTTCTTCAATTACTACGTTAATCTTAAAAATGGGAGCCTAATTTTAGGCTCCTTTTTCTATAAGAACGAGGAGGAGATAAAATGGATATCGGAGCGCTATCAACGGTATTGAGTCAGGTGAATGTAAGACAGGAAGCATCTGTCTCGGTTATGAAAAAATCGATGGACCAGGCAGAGTCAAATGGCGATAATACTGTTAAGATGTTGGAGCAATCTGTTCGACCGCATCTTGGTGGATCGGTTGATTTAAAAGGATGAGATTTTCACGAATAATAGCCATGGAAAATTCCATGGCTATTATTTATATGAATGGATAATGAGGTGATCGAGTGGATCAAAATCAAAATGAACGAAAAGAATTTCTCCAACAGCAGCTCCAATGGACTAAAGGGCAAATTGATATCTTAGATCAAATGGATATGAAGTTGCAGGAGATGAAAGGGATTGCGGAGCATGTGGCTCACAATGAGCTTTCACAATCGGAAATAGTTAATTCATCGGCTGAGATAAATGCGTTGAATCAAGAATACGAAAAACTAATAGAATCCTATCAAATGGTAGTGCATTGATCTTGCCTATAGTTGAAAGCAATAGGTCGTTAGCTGGCTGACGGTCAAACCGGTTTGTTGTTTTAATTCTTGCAAAGATTCTCTGTAGGTTGGAAGGATTTTTATTTGATAGGGCCTGGTGCCAGTAATTTGCTATAAAACTATGTTGTGCCTAAAAAATCCTTCCCGATTTTTAGCAGCTTCGATGATTCGAGCTAACTTGATGTACTGCCTATTTATTTCTTCGGTAGGTTTAGTTAGGACAAGATGATCCGGCAGGTAAATAGTAGTTCGGTCTGCAATCGGTTTTACTCGATAAGCAGGACGCTTTTTTCTGCTCATTGATTCGTGGAGATAAGGATCTACAATTTGGAGGAAATAGTATATTTGGAACTGATCGTATAATAATAGCCTGTTCTGGCCATCCAAAGAGAAATGAAATCCGTATTTGTCCAGAAGAAAATGCTGGAGAAAAAGATTTTCGCCTTGACTGAAACTGTCAGTAGATAGAATGATTTTTCTCGGAATATCTCCATCTAATTTTAAATGCCCATCATCCTGATACCACCAGGCCAAACTCCGCTCTGTGAAATTTTCTTCTATATAAGAAAGGCAGTTCTTTCTTTCCTACGGGATACCAAGTCTCATATAGATGAGAGATTTCATCGGAAGTTCGCGATTGAACTACATAGCTTTCGGTATAACCCAGGGTCATTCGTGGATCAAACAACTTTCTGTATTTAGGTGCGGCTAGTGGCAGGAATCCACATAGCTGTTCATAGCAATATAAGCTCCAGCCCTTGTCTTTTGCACAATGAGTAAATTGAAATCTCGGTTTCCGGTTCTGCTCTTTTGTCAGACAGCCATCCCCTAATAACTTTCCGCAAATTAAATCATGCAAAATAACCGCTCCTTTCTTCAAAGATCCTCTATTTAATTATACGTTCAGTTGTAGAAATAGCTCTTCTACTCTCTCCTAGCATAAAAGTGCAGTGTCACGTCATTTGCAGCGATGCAGGAACATCAGACAATTGCCAGGTAGTGTCTTATTAGAATAATGCGTATAAGCCGGTGTCTGTTTCGTGGTCTGCAGCAAACTAACCTACTGCTGCTGGGACTGCTGTTCACCCAGTGGTGCCGAATTTGAAACCGGATCTGAGCTTCAAGACGATTCAATTTATCAAGCTGGAAAGTTCAGCGGACATTGCAGCATTGTCAAAGGCAATTAGCCAAATGAACGTAAGACAAGAAGCATCTGTCTTTATTATGAAGAAATCAATGGACTAGGCACAGTCTGGTGGACAAGATGTGGTGAAAATGTTGGAGCAATCTGTTTGGCCTCGTATCGGTGTCTCGGTTGATTTAAAGTTGTAACAATCCAATATAACAATTTTAAATAATTCTCTTTTTTGATCTCCTCATATTGTATGGAAATGATGCAATATCTTATTTAGACATGAGGTTCTGAAGCAAGAACGTTTTAAATCATTACTAGCATTTAAGGATTTTAGTATTTGGTAATTGAGTGAATCAATTTCATAAATCGCCCTTTTAAAAAGTGCAGACGATTTTTCGGATCATTTTTTCCGTTTTTTAAATTTAGGCAGCTGCTAAAGCGGCGTGCTTGGC
>NZ_JBHTKI010000011.1:0-65000 GCF_042675885.1 Metaplanococcus flavidus
ATCCCGAACACGGCAGTTAAGCTCTTTTGCGCCGATGGTAGTTGGGGGTTTCCCCCTGTGAGAGTAGGACGCCGCTGGGCAGTCAACAAGAAGGTCGTCACCGCGTAAGCGGTGGCGGCCTTTTTTGTCATTGATTTTTAGGTCGAATTATAAATAAATTAAATTACTCTGATGATGAAGATTAAAAAGCCTTAAAAAAGGGAATTTAAAATTGAGGTGGTAACGATGAAATCTGGAATATACAGAGTAGAAACCATTGATAAAAGAACGGTTTTACTAAAGGCATTGGAAGAAGAAAATGAAGAATATACTTTTCCAGTAAGTGAATTTACTCATGAAGTTTCTCCAGGAGATGTTGTTGAAATTTGGTTTGAGGGAACACAGTGGAAAACAAAATATCTTGAAGAGAAAACTAAGTCATTGCAAAGTCATATCAAGGATTTTAAAAAGCGGATGTTTGATGAAGAATGAAAAATAAAATAATGAAAAGGAAATCTCAGAATTTTTATTCTGGGATTTTTTATACTGTATTCAGTACATACTATTTGAGTTTTGTAAAAAACATGCGCTATAATTAAGTCAAATATAGTCAAAGTCAACTTTAAGTACATGGAATGAAGAGGTGAATGCGATGCGTAACATTTCTAATGTAATTGAAGGTTATTTAAAGCAAGTTATCGAAGTAAGCGAAAGAGAGTATATTGAAATTAAAAGAAGCGAAGTAGCGGAAAGATTTCAATGTGTTCCTTCACAAATTAATTATGTAATTAATACCAGATTCACTCCAGAGCGAGGTTATTTGGTTGAAAGTAAACGAGGCGGCGGCGGCTATATTCGAATTAAACGTATTCGTCTTCATCAAAAATCAGAGGTCATTACAGGCATTATCCAGCATTTGGAGAATGGTGCTACTCAAAGTATGGCTGAAGATATTGTATTCCGTCTGTTAGATGAAGATATTGTAACAAAGCGGGAAGCGAAAATGATATTAAGTGCTATCGACCGGTCTACACTCCTATTGGGTCTGCCATTGAGGGATGAGGTTCGTGCACGGATTCTCATTGCTATGCTATTCACAATTCAATTTCAGTCAAATTAATAAGGAGTGGTATGATGATTTGCAACCAATGCGGAGAACGTCCTGCATCTGTATTAGTGAAACAGAAAATAAACGGACAATTAATAGAGAGACAGTTGTGCCATGTTTGCGCAGCAGAAAATCATAATATAAGCTTAGCATTTGAACAAGATCCACTTGCTATTCACCAATTGCTTTCAAATTGGTTTCCAACTCAATCGCCATCGGTAAGTCCAGTTAAAGAGGAAGTTTCAGTCTGTCCTTCATGCGGTTTTACATTTAACGATTTCTTAAAGTTAGGCAAATTTGGTTGTAACACTTGCTATGAGGCTTTTGAATCGAATCTTGAGGAGATATTTAAGCGTCTTCATAATGGAAACAAAGAGCACACAGGAAAGATACCAGCATCATATGGAAGTACATTGAAATTAAAAAAGGAAATTGAAGAATTAAGAAAACAATTAAAGGCTTCTATAGAATCTGAAGAATTTGAAGAAGCAGCAAGGTTGCGTGACCAAGTTCGAGAATTGAATAAAGAGCTCGAAGGAAGTGCTAATTATGGCGATTGATCAGTTTTTAGTTCCCAGAGCCAGCAGTTGGATGGCAAATGATGGAGAAAACGCAGATATAGCTATGAGTACCAGGATAAGGTTGGCGAGAAATCTCAGGGAATTTAAATTTCCATATGCTTTTACCGAAGATGAGGCTTTAAAAGTTGATAAAGCTGTTTCATCTGTTTTATTGGATAAAGGAGAAGACTTGCATTTAGAATTCACGCATATTGATATACATGAAATTTCTTCTCTACAAAGGGAGTTATTAGTGGAAAAACATTTGATCAGTCCCCATTTAGCTGCAGGCATGCACTCAGGCTCTGTTCTGATTTCTAAAAATGAAGAATTGAGTATTATGATAAATGAAGAAGATCATTTGCGGATTCAAAGCTTACAGTCAGGCTTTCATTTACAGGAAGCATATGAGACTGCTAACCAGTTAGATTCAATGCTGGAACAGAGTTTACAGTATGCATTTCATGAGAAATTCGGCTATTTAACCAGCTGTCCAACCAATACTGGAACAGGAATGAGAGCTTCGGTGATGCTGCACTTGCCCGCTCTGACAATGTCACAGCAAATCACCCGTATTATTCCAGCTATATCACGCTTAGGAATGGTTGTAAGGGGTATCTATGGAGAAGGAAGCGAAGCTTTGGGGAATGTCTATCAGATTTCCAATCAATTAACACTGGGCAAATCCGAATATGAGATTCTTCAAGATTTGCAGAATATGACCGAGCAGATTATTGAGCAGGAACGGCGGGCTAGAGAAGCGATTTTGACTAATTCGCCTTTAAAATTGGAGGATCGCATTTACCGATCACTCGGTGTTCTTACTTATTCAAGGTTGTTAACGACTGAAGAGGCGGCAAAGTGCCTTTCGGATGTCAGGTTAGGAATAGATTTGAAGTTGATAGAAAATATTGATATGTCAATCCTGAATGAGTTGATGATTTTTATGCAGCCTGCGTTTCTTCAGCATTATTCAGAGAAACCGTTATCATCAAACGAGCGTGATATTACTAGGGCAAAACTTTTCAGGGAACGATTAAAACAAGAATACAAAATTAACGGAGATAAAGAAGGAGAGGATTCTGTATGATGTTCAACAGATTTACACAAAGAGCACAGAAGGTTCTTCAATTGGCTCAAGAAGAAGCGATTCGTATGAAACATGAATCTATTGGAACGGAACATATTTTACTTGGTTTAATTCGCGAAGGCGGCGGTATTGCAGCTAAAGCTTTAGAAGCGATTGAAGTGAATACGCAATTGATCGAAGAAGGTGTTACGGAACTTGTAGGAATCGGCGAGAAAGATGTAGGCCCGATTGTGCATTATACGCCGAGAGCGAAAAAAGTTATTGAACTGTCAGTTGATGAATCCAGAAAACTTGGTCATTCCTATATAGGTACAGAGCATTTGCTATTGGCACTTATCCGCGAAGGTGAAGGCGTAGCTGCACGTGTTCTGGGTAATGCGGGTGTAAGTTTGAATAAAGCCCGTCAACAAGTATTGCAATTGCTCGGCAGCAATGAACAGGCTTCTACAGGAAGCAGCCCGAATGCATCAGCAAATACACCCACACTGGATGGGTTGGCGCGTGATTTGACTCAGGTTGCACGTGAAGGCAGTCTGGATCCTGTAATTGGCAGAAGCGATGAAATCACTCGTGTAATTGAAGTATTAAGCCGCCGGACAAAAAATAACCCCGTTCTGATTGGTGAGCCGGGTGTAGGTAAAACGGCAATTGCAGAAGGCTTGGCCCAACAAATTGTAAACAATGAAATTCCAGAAACGCTGCGTGATAAACGCGTCATGGTACTGGATATGGGTACGGTTGTTGCAGGAACGAAATATCGGGGAGAATTTGAGGACCGTTTGAAAAAAGTGATGGATGAAATTCGCCAGGCAGGTAATGTAATTCTGTTTATCGATGAACTTCACACATTGATCGGGGCAGGCGGAGCAGAAGGTGCGATTGATGCTTCGAATATCCTGAAGCCGGCATTGGCAAGAGGAGAACTGCAGTGTATTGGTGCAACTACACTGGATGAGTACCGTAAATACATTGAAAAAGATGCAGCTCTTGAGCGCCGTTTCCAGCCGATTCAAGTGGATGAACCTACTGTAGAAGAATCCATCTTAATTATCAAAGGGCTTCGTGATCGTTATGAAGCGCATCACCGTGTGAAAATCACGGACGAGGCGATTGATGCAGCAGCGAAAATGTCCGACCGTTACATTTCCGACCGTTTCCTGCCGGACAAAGCGATTGATTTAATCGATGAAGCGGGTTCAAAAGTAAGACTTCGTTCATACACTACTCCACCGGATTTAAAAGAGATGGAATCGAATCTTGAAGCAGCACGTTCAGAGAAAAATGAAGCAGTGCAGAGCCAGGAATTTGAAAAAGCGGCTTCTCTGCGTGATGCAGAACAGAAACTGAAAGATCAACTGGAGAAAACCAAGAAAGAATGGAAAGAAAAACAAGGCAAGGAAGAGTCTGAAGTGACTGTGGAGGATATTGCAAAAGTCGTTTCCATGTGGACAGGCATTCCGGTATCAAAACTGGCTCAGACTGAATCCGATAAGTTATTGAACCTGGAAGAGATTCTTCATGGCCGGGTTATTGGCCAAAATGAAGCTGTTACGTCCATTTCGAAAGCGATCCGACGTGCACGTGCAGGGTTGAAAGATCCGAAACGTCCGATTGGTTCCTTTATTTTCCTTGGACCAACTGGTGTGGGTAAAACGGAATTGGCACGGGCTTTGGCTGAGTCAATGTTCGGAGACGAAGAGGCGATGATCCGTATCGACATGTCTGAATACATGGAAAGACATTCGACTTCCCGTCTGGTCGGCTCACCACCGGGTTATGTCGGTTACGATGAAGGCGGCCAGCTGACTGAGAAAGTCCGCAGAAAGCCATATTCGGTCATTCTTCTTGATGAAATTGAAAAAGCGCATCCGGATGTATTCAATATTCTTCTCCAAGTATTGGAAGACGGCCGTTTAACGGATTCAAAAGGTCGTCGCGTCGATTTCCGGAACACGGTTATCATCATGACTTCCAACGTTGGTGCGGAAGAATTGAAATACAATAAATACGTTGGTTTCAATCTGGAAGATTCAAAAACGGATTATAAGGATATGAAATCGAAAATGCTTGCGGAATTGAAGAAAGCATTCCGTCCGGAGTTCCTTAACCGGGTTGATGACATGATCGTATTCCATTCACTTGAAAAAGAGAATCTGCGTAAAATTGTGACGCTGATGACGCAACAATTAGCTGATCGACTGAGCGAGCAGGATATCAATCTTGAATTGTCTGATGCAGCTCTTGATAAGATTGCGAAAGAAGGGTATGACCCAGAGTACGGGGCACGTCCACTTCGCCGGTCATTACAGAAGCATGTTGAAGACCGCTTGTCTGAAGAGCTTTTAAAAGGTACAGCTTTGGCTGGCCAGCGCATCATCTTTGATGTAGAGAACGATGAATTTGTCGTTCGGACAAATGAACCTGTAAAGAAATAAGCAATCAGATATTCCGCTCGCCGGAGAAATTTCCGGCGAGCGGTTTTTCATTAGAAGGAGGAGCAAATGGCTAAAAAGAAATCGAAATTCGTCTGCCAGTCGTGCGGATACGAATCGGCAAAATGGATGGGGAAATGTCCAAGTTGTGGAGAATGGAATCAAATGACCGAGGAAGTTGAGATGGTAGTTCCAAAAGGTACACGCAGTACTTTTCAGCACACAGCAGCAGCACCTCAAAAAGCGACGCCTATCAATGCAATTGAAACACAGGATGAACCGCGGGTTGAAACGGAACTTAGCGAATTGAACCGGGTGCTTGGAGGCGGAATCGTACCTGGTTCACTCGTGCTGATCGGCGGAGACCCGGGAATCGGGAAATCGACATTGCTGTTGCAAGTATCGGCGATGCTCGCCAATAGCGGCAGCAAAGTGCTTTATATTTCAGGTGAGGAATCCGTTCGCCAGACAAAACTCCGCGCAGAGCGTCTGGATGCTTCCTCCTCCAATTTGTATATTTACGCTGAAACCAATCTTGAATTAATCAACCATACAATCGAAGAAGTGAACCCCGATTTCGTGATCGTCGATTCGATCCAAACAGTCCATCACCCGGAAGTCACGTCAGCTCCGGGAAGTGTGACGCAAGTCCGGGAAAGTACAGCGGAATTAATGCGTATCGCTAAGACAAAGAATATTGCCATTTTCCTGGTTGGGCATGTAACGAAAGAAGGCCAGATTGCGGGACCGAGAATTCTCGAGCATATGGTGGATACCGTCCTTTATTTTGAAGGGGAACGGCATCACACGTACCGGATCCTTCGCAGTGTGAAAAACCGTTTTGGTTCAACGAATGAAATTGCGATTTTTGAAATGTTGCAAAGCGGATTAAAAGAAGTGCTCAACCCATCCGAACTTTTCCTGCAGGAGCGTTCCAGCGGATCAGCAGGTTCGACGGTCGTTGCTTCTATGGAAGGAACCCGGCCGATTCTGGTGGAAATTCAGGCGCTGGTTACGCCGTCCAGCTTTAATTATCCGAAACGGATGGCGACAGGGCTTGATCAGAACCGTGTATCGTTATTGATGGCGGTGCTGGAAAAACGGATGGGTATGCTGCTCCAGGCACAAGATGCTTATATTAAAGTGGCTGGTGGAGTGAAATTGGATGAACCGGCAATCGATTTGGCGGTGCTTGCGAGCATTGTTTCCAGTTATCGCGATACCGCGCCGAACGGTTTTGATTGTATCATCGGCGAAGTTGGCTTGACCGGCGAAGTGCGGCGCGTATCCCGGATTGAACAGCGGGTACAGGAAGCGGCGAAACTCGGATTTAAGCGGGCAATTGTTCCCAAGTCGAATATTGGAGGCTGGGATTTCCCGGAAGGAATTCGAGTGGTCGGAGTAGAAACAGTCAGTGATGCATTAAAAGAAATTTTTCCACAATAAGGGGCTTATAGCCCCTTATAATTTTTTTCAGTTGCAGGGTCGCAACAGCGTTTTGTAAATGATATGTGTATAATTGAGTAGAAGGAGGTGGAAATATGTTAAAAAGAATTATTCAGGTTTTATTTTTATTGATTGGGGCGACTGTCGGGCTTATATTCTTACCTTACGTTTTTGGACTTATACCTATGCTGGACAATCCCTGGGTCAATAACGCAATTGTTTCCGCTATTTTAGGAGCGGTGCTGTTCTTCTTTTTATCATTGTTGTTTGCAGATACGCTGGTCCGGTTTATGAAGTGGATGGAAGAGAAATTACTTCATGCTCCGACACCGGATCTGCTTTTCGGGACGGTAGGTCTCATTATCGGCTTGATCGTTGCCTTCCTGATTGGCTTCGCACTTAGTACAATCGATATTCCGCTTGTTGCCACTGCTGCTCCGATTATCCTTTCAGTGGTTCTTGGCTATCTCGGATTCCAAGTCGGTTTTCAGAAGCGAGAGGAAATGCTCGGCATGTTGACGCCGGCGAAAATTGCGTTAACAACCAAGAAAAATGAAGATGATCACGAAATTGCGGTAATGCCGGTGAAGAAAACGGCTTATAAACTATTGGATACGAGTGTTATTATTGATGGCCGAATTGCCGATATTTCAGCCACTGGTTTTATGGAAGGCACTTTTGTCGTGCCGCAATTCGTGTTATCGGAATTGCAGCATATCGCGGATTCATCGGATACGTTGAAACGCACAAGAGGGCGTCGCGGACTCGACATTTTAAAACGGCTGCAAAGTGAACGGGAAGGCGCAATCATGATTACGGAAGAAAGCTTTGATGAAGTTGCGGAAGTGGATTTGAAATTGATGCGTGCTGCCAAGAAAATGGGCGGACAAGTCGTCACAAACGATTTTAATTTGAATAAAGTCTGTGAGCTTCACAATGTACCGGTTTTGAACATCAATGATTTGGCCAATGCTGTAAAACCGGTGGTCATACCCGGCGAAGATATGCATGTGGTCGTCATCAAAGACGGCAAGGAACAGAATCAGGGCGTCGCCTATCTGGATGACGGCACGATGATTGTCATCGAAGACGGCAAAAAATTCATCGGTGACGCAATCGATGTAACGGTTACGAGTGTGCTGCAAACTTCCGCGGGACGGATGATTTTTGCAAAACCACATGGCGGAAAATGATTGATAAAAGGATGTAAACTTATGAAATATACAGTTGTCCTGCCTGCCGCGGGAAGCGGCAAGCGGATGAAAGCGAATAAAAACAAACTGCTTCTGGAGTTATTCGATAAGCCAATCTTCATCTATACGCTGGAAGTTTTTCAGCGGGATCCAAATTGCGAGGCGATTTGGCTTGCGGTAAAAGACGATGAACAAGAGTTAATAGGAAATTTTGTGGAAAAATATGGTATTTATAAGGTGGCAGGGTTTGCAGTTGGCGGAGCTGAGAGGCAGGATAGTGTCAGAGCCTGCCTCGACATGATTCCCGCGTGTGATGTGGTGCTCGTCCATGATGCTGCGCGCCCGTTCATCGATTCTGATGTAATTTCCCGCCTGGCACTGGAAGCGGGCGAGTCTGGTGCTGCGATTGCAGGAGTGCGGGTGAAGGATACGATTAAAAAGGCGGAAGCCGGTGTGATTACCGAGACCGTTGAGCGTGATAATTTATGGATCATCCAGACTCCGCAGGCGTTTGATTATTCATTGATAAAAAGAGCGGCAACAGCGGCGTCGGAAGCAGGGTTTCTTGGGACGGATGAAGCGATGCTGGTCGAACGGCTGGGGCATCCGGTAAAGATTATTGAAAGCAATTATGAAAATGTAAAAATGACGACGCCGGATGATTTGATCTACGGCAAGGCTATCTTGGAAAGTCGCAGACAGGAGGAACAGCAATGATACGAATCGGACAAGGGTATGACGTGCATCAATTGGTTGAAGGCCGGCCATTTATCCTGGGCGGAATTGAAATCCCCCATGATAAAGGCTTGCTCGGACATTCGGATGCGGATGTTCTGCTGCATACGATTACGGACGCGGCACTTGGTGCAATTGGTGGAGGCGATATCGGCAAGCATTTTCCGGACACGGATCCGGAATTCAAGGATGCCGATTCCCGCAAGCTGTTGACGCATATCTGGCAATATGTGAAAGAACAGGGTTACGAGCTCGGCAACGTGGACTGCACAGTGATTGCGCAAAAACCGAAACTGGCACCGTATATTGAACAATTAAGAGAATCGATCGCCGAGTTATTGGAAGCGGATGTTTCGCAGGTCAACGTCAAGGCGACAACAAACGAAAAGCTTGGATTTTTAGGGCGTGAAGAAGGAATCGCAGCACTCGCAGTGATCCTATTGGTGGAGCGCAAGGTTTAAAGGGTACAGATTGAATGATAGAATAGCACAAGACTAAAGTTTTCTAGGAGGAAATCAAATGACACAAGAAGTACGCGTACGCTATGCGCCGAGTCCGACCGGTCACTTACATATCGGCGGAGCCCGGACAGCGCTTTTCAATTATTTATATGCACGCCACCATAACGGGAAGTTCATCGTTCGCATCGAAGATACGGATACGGCCCGCAATATTGAAACGGGAATCGAATCTCAGCTGGATAATTTGAAATGGCTGGGCATCGATTATGACGAATCCGTGGATGTCGGTGGCGATTACGGTCCTTACCGCCAAATGGAACGCTTGGATCTTTATAAGGGCTATGCCGATGAAATGCTGGAAAAAGGCATGGCTTTCAAATGTTTCTGTACAGCGGAAGAGCTGGAAGCAGAGCGGGAAACGCAAAAAGCGGCGGGCATTGCTGCACCGCAGTACAGCGGAACTTGTCGCAATCTGACGGCTGAAGATGTAAAAGAGCGGGAAGATGCAGGCAAAACTTACACGATTCGCGCGAAAGTGCCAACTGACGTTACGTATAAGTTTGACGATCTGGTGCGCGGGCCGATTTCATTCGAATCAAAAGATGTCGGCGATTGGGTGATGGTGAAAACCACCGGCATTCCAACATATAATTTCGCGGTGGTCGTTGATGATCATTTGATGAAGATTACGCACGTATTCCGAGGCGAAGAGCATTTGTCGAATACGCCGCGCCAGCAGATGATTTATGATGCATTCGGCTGGGACCATCCGACGTATGGCCATATGACGCTGATCATAAATGAAGAACGCAAGAAATTGTCAAAGCGTGATGAGTCGATTCTTCAGTTCATCTCTCAATACAGAGAACTTGGTTATATTCCTGAAGCGCTCTTTAATTTCTTCGCGTTGCTCGGCTGGTCGCCTGAAGGAGAAGAAGAGATTTTCTCGAAAGAGGAATTGATCCGGATCTTTGACGCCAACCGGCTGTCTAAATCTCCATCGATGTTCGATAAGCAGAAATTGACGTGGATGAACAACCAGTACATCAAACAAATGCCGCTTGAAGAAGTGGTTGGACTTGCAGTTCCGCATTTGCAGAAGGCGGGAAGACTGCCGGAAACGATGGATGCGGACCAGCAGGACTGGGCAGAACGCCTTGTCGCTCTTTACCACGATCAATTGAGCTTCGGCGCAGAAATTACAGAGCTGTCAGAACAATTCTTCTCGGACGATCTTTATTACGGCGAAGAAGAGAAGGAAGTGCTTGCCGGCGAACAAGTGCCGGAAGTTATGGCTTCTTTCAAAGAACATCTGGAAGCCTTGGAAGCATTCGAACCGGCTGAAATCAAAGCGGCGATTAAAGCCGTTCAAAAAGCGACCGGCCATAAAGGGAAAAACCTCTTTATGCCGATTCGTGTCGTGACGACCGGGCAGACACATGGCCCGGAACTTCCGGACGCTATTGCGCTGCTGGGCAAAGAGAAGACAATTGCCCGCGTGGCTCAATACGCAAGTGCATAAGATTGACTTACAGGCACAAAAGTGTAAAATGAATTTACTATCAGAAAATCGTTGACGAGAAGAAGTACATGCAGCAAGCTCTCTAGAGAAGATCCTCACCGGCTGAAAGGGATCCGGGCCGCTGCCGCATGGAAATGCCTCTCTGAGTGCTGAGTCGAACCGAGTAGACCAGACGTTTCGCCTGCGTTAAAGGTGCCGAGAGAAAAAGGGTGATCCCTTTTTAATCAGAGTGGAACCGCGCTAATGATGCGTCTCTGTCAATTTATTGACAGGGGCGTTTTTTATTTTGCAGTAAAAGGAGTTGAGTCAGATGTTAAAGACATTAAGAGAAGATGTGGCTGTTGTGTTTGAACAGGACCCGGCCGCGAGAAGTTATTTGGAAGTGATTCTTACCTATTCCGGATTACATGCCGTATGGGCACACCGCCTGGCCCATTTCTTCTTTAAGAATAAATTATTTTTTATCGCGCGGGTCATTTCGCAGATCAGCCGCTTTTTTACCGGAATCGAAATCCATCCGGGTGCCGTTATTGGCCGCCGCTTTTTCATTGATCATGGGATGGGTATTGTAATTGGTGAAACTTGTCTCATCGGCGATAATGTCACGCTGTTTCAGGGAGTGACGCTGGGCGGCACCGGGAAAGAGTCCGGAAAGCGCCATCCAACGCTGGAAGATAATGTGCTGGTGGCGACAGGAGCCAAGGTGCTCGGATCTATCACGATAGGTGAGAGTTCGAAGGTTGGTGCAGGATCGGTCGTATTGAAGGATGTTCCGCCGAATTCGACGGTGGTCGGAATCCCGGGGAAAGTAGTCATTCAGGACGGTATAAGAATCAAGAAAGATCTCAACCATCAGGATATGCCCGACCCGGTTGCAGATATCTGCAATTCGATGGAAATGAAAATCGCTGAGCTTCAGCGCGAAGTGGAACTGTTAAAACAAGCCAACAAGAAAGAAGGGAAAGCCCGATGACGATCCAGATTTTCAATTCATTATCCCGAACGAAAGAACCGTTTGTCCCGCTTGAAGAGGGCAAAGTGAAAATGTATGTGTGCGGTCCGACTGTTTATAATTACATCCATATCGGCAACGCGCGTCCGGTGATTGTGTATGATACGGTCCGCCGTTATCTCGAATACCGGGGCTTTGACGTAAAGTATATTTCCAATTTTACAGATGTCGACGATAAACTGATCAAGGCGGCTAATGAACTCGGCCAGACCGTGCCGGAAATTGCCGAACGTTTCATCAAGGCTTATTTTGATAACACAGAAGCACTCGGTTGCGCTGTGGCAGACGCGCATCCACGTGTGACGGAGCATATGGAACAGATTATCGAATTCATCGAGGCGTTGATTGAAAAAGGCTTTGCCTATGAATCGCAGGGCGATGTCTATTACCGGACACGAAAATTTGATGGCTACGGCAAGTTGTCGCATCAGTCAGTCGACGAGCTTAAAGTAGGAGCCCGCATTGAAACTGGCGATAAAAAAGAAGACGAATTGGATTTCGTACTTTGGAAAGCGGCCAAGCCGAATGAAATTTCCTGGAACAGCCCATGGGGTGAAGGACGTCCGGGCTGGCACATCGAGTGCTCGGTGATGGCACGCGAACATCTCGGTGACACAATTGATATCCACGCCGGCGGACAGGATCTGACTTTCCCGCACCACGAAAATGAAATCGCACAGTCGGAAGCTTATACAGGAAAACCATTTGCCCGCTACTGGATGCATAACGGTTATATTAATATCGACAACGAAAAAATGTCGAAGTCGTTGAATAATTTCGTGTTGGTGAACGATATTCTGAAAGAAATGGATCCACAAGTGCTGCGTTTCTTCATGCTGTCGGTTCATTACCGCCACCCGATCAATTATTCGCAGCAATTGATGGAAGATGCAGTGGCCGGACTGGAGCGGTTGCGGAATTCCTATTCAAACTTGAAGCATCGCTTGGGCGTCTCCGCAGATCTCGGTGACCATTCCGACATCTGGCTTTCAAAAATTGAAGAAATCAAAAAAGAATTCATTGTCACAATGGATGATGATTTCAATACGGCACACGGAATTTCGAAGCTGTTTGACTTGTCCCGTCTTGCAAACACTTATCTTCTGGAAAAGCAGACTTCCGTTGAAGTGATGGAAACGTTCCTTTCGGTATTCGATGAGTTGTCGGCTGTGCTCGGTCTGCCTTTCAAACAGCAGGAAGAGCTTCTGGACGCTGAAGTCGAGGCTTTATTGGAAGAGCGGATCCAGGCACGCAAGAACCGTGACTTTGCCCGCGCCGATGAAATCCGTGATTTGTTTAAGGAAAAGAATATCATTCTGGAAGATACGGCCCAGGGCACACGCTGGAAAAGGGGGTAAGGGTTTGGAAGGATTACGTTATCAGGATGTCGATCAATTGAACGCCCTTGCTCTCGCCTATATGGGAGATGCCGTTTATGAGCAGTCGGTACGCGAACATTTGCTGCGCTCGGGCAGAGTCAAGCCGAACACGCTGCACCGGATGTCGACGACTTTCGTCTCGGCCAAAGCACAGGCGGTCGTGCTGAAACGGCTGACGGAAGAAGAGTTCCTGTCAGAACAGGAGCTGGCCGTCATGCGGCGCGGGCGCAATGCCAAATCGGGTTCGGTGCCGAAAAATACCGATGTCCAGACTTATAATTTCAGCACCGCGTTCGAAGCGGTGCTAGGCTGGAACTACTTGAAAGGCCATACGGAGCGGGTCACCGAAATCATTGCGTATGCTATCGATATAATAGAAGAGTTGAGAGGAGTGATCAAATGAATGAGGAATTGGAGCCTGAAATCATTGGAGGCAAAAACCCCGTACTGGAAGCATTACGGGCAGACCGGGATATCAATAAAATCTGGATTGCTGAAGGTGTCCAGAAAAGAAGCATTACCGAACTTTTACAGCTGGCAAATGAAAAAAAGGTTATCGTCCAGTTTGTGCCGAAGAAAAAAATCGACGGCCTGACGGATTCGAACCATCAGGGGGTTGCCGCGGCGGTTGCCGCTTATAATTATGCGGAACTCGATGATTTATTCAAAGTGGCGGAGTCACGCTCGGAAGATCCGTTCTTCCTGATCCTCGATGAACTGGAAGATCCGCATAATTTGGGATCGATCATGCGGACGGCGGATGCAGTGGGTGCACACGGTTTGATTATTCCGAAGCGCCGTGCCGTTGGTTTGACCGCGGTCGTCGCCAAATCGTCGACCGGTGCCATCGAGCATATTCCGGTGGTGAGGGTCAATAACCTGTCGCAAATCGTCGACGAGTTGAAAAAGCGCGGCGTCTGGATTGCCGGAACGGATGCGAAAGAATCAGTGGATTACCGGAAAATGGACGCTTCATTGCCGCTGGCGGTCATCATTGGCAGCGAAGGCAAAGGCATGAGCCGGATTTTGCGCGAGAAATGTGATTTCCTCTATCAACTGCCGATGGTCGGCCATGTAACTTCCCTGAATGCTTCGGTGGCAGCGAGCCTGCTCATGTACGAAGTCTACCGGAAGCGCCATCCAATGGGTTAAGTGATATGGATATTCTGCTGGTTGATGGCTATAACATCATTGGGGACTGGGTGGAACTGCAGGAATTAAAGAAAGACAAGCTTGCTGATGCCAGGGACCGCCTGATTGAGCGGATGGCGGAGTATCGCGGATATAAAGGGTGGCGGGTCATCATCGTTTTTGATGCGCACCTGGTGCCGGGCATCGAAGCCCGGAATCTGAGTTCAGAAGTTGAAGTCATTTTTACGAAAGAGAGCGAAACTGCCGATGAACGGATTGAGAAACTGGCGGCAAGCCTGAACAACCGGCGCGATCAAATTTACGTGGCCACATCCGACTCGACGGAACAATCGGTGGTTTTTGCCAAAGGTGCGCTCCGGATCTCCGCTCGGGAACTGGAAATCGAAGTAGAGGAAATCCAACAAGCGATTTCGAAAAAAGTTAAGGAAATTCAGGAGCAGCAGGCCTTTTCAAAAATCACCCTGCCAACGGAAATTGCGGAAATATTTGAAAAATGGCGCCGAGGATTGAAATGAACGGTTGACGCTCAATTTTTGGTTCCTGTATACTGGTGATATTGAGGTTCGCGCGACCGGAGGGATTACCGTGGGAAATCAGGAACAAGTTCAAGCCCGACTATTTATAGAAATGACAGATGAAGAACTTGTCAGTTTGGTCCACGAAGGAAATACCGAAGCACTGGATTTTCTGATAAATAAATTTCGGCATTTCGTTCGAATGAAAGCCCGTTCCTATTTTCTGATCGGCGCTGACAAAGAAGACATTATCCAGGAGGGCATGATTGGCTTGTACAAAGCCATCCGTGACTTCCGCAGTGATAAGCTGTCTTCTTTCAGGGCGTTTGCCGAATTATGCATCATCCGGCAGATCATCACCGCCATCAAGACTGCCACGCGCCAAAAACACATTCCGTTGAATTCGTACGTGTCACTGGACAAGCCGATTTATGACGAGGAATCTGACCGGACGCTGATGGATGTCCTGACCGATAACGGGGTGGACGATCCGCAACAGCTGATGATCAATAATGAAGAGTTTATGTATATGGAAGAAAAAATGGGTGAAGTGCTCAGTGAACTCGAGCGCGAAGTGCTGGCGTTGTATCTCGACGGCCAAACTTACCAGGAGATATCGGAAAAGTTGGATCGCCACGTAAAATCAATCGATAATGCGTTGCAGCGTGTGAAGAGAAAACTGGAGCGGCATCTGCAGCCGGATGAAACCCGCACCTCCTGAAATGCTGTTGACATGGAACTTTTAAGGTGATAACCTTGAAAAAGCTGCAAACTCGAATAGGGTGAGGAAAATGGCTAAAAAAATCGTTTTAAGCTGCTCGAAATGTGCATCCCGCAATTACACGGTTCCAGCAAGAACGGAATCCAGCACACGTTTGGAACTTAATAAATTCTGTGCTCATTGCAATGGGCATACCGTGCATAAACAAACGTTATGAATTTAAGTGAATGCCGAACGATATAGAGTGATTTTTAAACTTCGGAGGTTTTTGGACAATGGGTAACATTGGCGATTTCTTTAAAAACGTCGTTTCGGAAATGAGAAAAGTAAGTTGGCCTAAACGCAAGGAATTGACACGCTATACAATCGTCGTTCTTTCCACGGTTATCTTTATGGCACTTTTCTTCGCATTGATCGATACAGGCATCTCGGAATTATTCCGTTGGTTCTTAGCGCTATAAGATAATGGCAGCGCGCAACAAGAATAATGCATAAAAAATAGCCCGTCATTCTATGAGAACGGGTTTTTTCATTTGGAAAAAAAGGAGGGATGGACGTTCAGTCCGTGCAATTATGGAAAAGAATTGGTATGTAGTCCACACGTATTCCGGCTATGAAAATAAAGTCAAAGCCAATTTGGAAAAGCGTGTTGAAACAATGGGCATGCAAGATAAAATCTTCCGCGTCATCATTCCTGAAGAGCAAGAGACCGATTTTAAAGATGGCAAAAAACGTACGGTAATGCGCAAAACCTTCCCGGGATATGTTTTGGTCGAATTGATCATGACAGATGAATCCTGGTATGTGGTCCGCAATACGCCGGGAGTTACCGGCTTTATCGGTTCTTCAGGCGGAGGAGCAAAACCTACACCATTGCTTGATGAGGAAGTTGATTTTATTCTGAAGCAGATGGGTATGACAGAACGCCGCGTCGACATTAACTTCGCGGTCAGCGATGTTGTCGAAGTTATGGAAGGGCCGTTCGCGAACTTCCAGGGTAAAGTGGAAGAGATCGACGAGACCAAAGGCAAAGTGAAAGTTTCCATCGATATCTTCGGTCGGGAAACAAAAATGGAGCTTGATTTCGAGCAAGTTCAAAAAATCTAAAAGCCGCTTGCTATTCCGTTTCATAAGTGGTATTATTTCATAGGTCAGACTGTCATACGACAATCTGTACAATTTAGCTAATTCTATCAACATAGTTGACAGACAGATATTTGAGTGGGAGGGGAAACCCTATTACCACATCACGGACTTAAGGAGGTGTGTTTCGTGGCTAAAAAAGTTGTTAAAGTTGTAAAATTGCAGATTCCTGCAGCAAAAGCAAACCCAGCTCCGCCGGTTGGTCCAGCATTGGGTCAAGCAGGTGTTAACATCATGGGCTTCTGTAAAGAGTTCAACGCGCGTACTGCTGATCAAGCAGGACTGATCATTCCAGTTGAGATTTCAGTATTTGAAGACCGTTCATTTACATTCATTACGAAAACTCCACCCGCAGCTGTTCTACTTAAAGTAGCAGCCGGTATTGAATCAGGTTCAGGCGAACCGAACCGCAATAAAGTAGCGACTGTGAAACGCGACAAAGTTCGCGAAATCGCAGAAACTAAAATGCCAGATCTAAATGCTGCTTCAGTTGAAGCTGCAATGTTGATGGTTGAAGGTACTGCCCGCAGCATGGGCATCACAATCGAAGACTAATCTAGCAGTTGTTTTTGGACGGGTTGCGCAAGTTCGTAATGGGCTGCGCAGCCTTTAATCGTGGGAGGTTTAAGACCGCTCGACCACAACAAGGAGGACGTTTAAAATGGCTAAAACAGGCAAAAAGCTGCGCGAAGCAGCAAAATCAATCGACCGCACGAAATTCTACGAAGCTAAAGAAGCTATTGAACTTGCGAAAAAAGCAAGCACAGTAAACTTCGATGCGACAGTGGAAGTGGCTTTCCGTCTAGGAATCGACCCGCGTAAGAACGACCAGCAAATCCGTGGAGCAGTAGTGCTTCCAAACGGAACTGGTAAAACTCAAAGCGTATTGGTATTCGCTAAAGGCGACAAGCTTAAAGAAGCTGAAGCAGCTGGAGCGGATTTCGTGGGCGATGCTGAATATATCCAAAAAATCCAACAAGGATGGTTTGACTTCGACGTGATCGTTGCAACTCCTGACATGATGGGTGAAGTTGGTAAAATCGGTCGCGTATTGGGACCAAAAGGCTTAATGCCAAACCCGAAAACAGGGACTGTTACATTTGATGTAGCAAAAGCTGTTCAGGAAATCAAAGCTGGTAAAGTGGAATACCGTGCAGACAAAACAGGTATCATCCACGCGCCAATCGGGAAAGTTTCTTTTGATGACAGCAAACTTGCTGAAAACCTGGAAGCGATCTACGATGTAGTTCTTAAAGCTAAGCCATCGGCTGCTAAAGGTACTTACATCAAATCACTTAACATCACAACTACAATGGGACCTGCTGTAAAAGTGGATCCATCGAAAGTTGTCGTTAAATAATTTATTGACATCACGTAATATCTCGGCTATAATAGCGGAGTTGTGAAATATACGTTTGTACCGCAGACAGCAGGGGCGCCAGTCGCTTAAATTATCCCTGCCGAGGACAATGAATTCAGTAAAAATCTCTTTTGATGCTGACTTTATGCCTCTGTGTCTGTAATGGACCAGAGGCTTTTCTTATGGAAACGGTATGAATGGAAAATCTATGGGAGGTGCCAAAATGACAAAAGCAGTTGAAACGAAAAAAGTTGTCGTGCAAACAATCGCTGAAAAATTCGGCTCTGCAGCTTCTGTAGTAGTTGTTGATTACCGCGGATTGAACGTTGCACAATTGACAGAACTTCGTAAACAGCTTCGTGAAGCAGGCGTTGAGTTTAAAGTTTACAAAAACTCAATGACTCGCCGTGCTACTGAAGTGCATGGTCTTGAAGCGATCAACGAACACTTTACAGGTCCTAACGCAATTGCATTTTCTAACGAAGATGTAGTAGCGCCGGCGAGAATCATCAACGATTTCGCGAAAAAGAACGAAGCGCTTGAAATTAAAGCGGGTGTAATCGAAGGTGCTGTATCTTCTGCGGAAGATATCAAAGCATTGGCAGAACTTCCATCACGCGATGGCCTATTGTCTATGCTACTCAGCGTACTTCAAGCTCCAGTCCGCAACTTTGCTGCTACAACAAAAGCAGTTGCAGATCAGAAAGAAGAACAAGAACAAGGCGCATAATCATTCTGCTGCCTAGCTCAGCAAGGCAAAAAATTACCTATCATAGGAGGAACTTATAATGACACAAGAACAAATCTTAGACGCAATCAAAGAAATGACAGTTCTACAACTTAACGACCTAGTAAAAGCAATCGAAGAAGAATTCGGCGTAACTGCTGCTGCTCCTGTAGCTGCAGCTGCTGGCGGCGCTGCTGTTGAAGAAGAGCAAACTGAATTCGACGTAATCCTTACTTCTGCTGGCGATCAAAAGATCAAAGTTATCAAAGCAGTACGCGAAGTTACTGGCCTAGGCTTGAAAGAAGCTAAAGCACTAGTTGACGAAGCTCCTAAAGCACTTAAAGAAGGCGTTTCTAAAGAAGATGCAGAAGAAATCAAAGGCAAACTTGAAGAAGTTGGCGCTGGAGTAGAAGTTAAGTAATTTCTGAACTCGATAGCAATATAGAAAAAGCTCGTCAGTGTATACCGACGAGCTTTTTCTTCTTTTTAATTTTAAATTCATCACTGTTAAGGAGGTCTCCGTATGTCACAGCATTATTATTCCAAAAACCCTCAAACTTCAAGCAAACCCCAAGAGTGGGCATACACATTGCGAGGCGAAAAGTTCCAGTTTCAAACAGATTCAGGTGTTTTCAGCAAGAATGAGGTGGATTTCGGTTCCCGCTTATTGATAGAGGCATTTGAAGGTTCAGCTGTGGAAGGGCCGGTGCTGGATGTCGGCTGCGGTTATGGACCGATTGGAATCGCCATCGCGAAATCATTCCCCCACAAAAAAGTGCATATGGTGGACGTCAATTCACGAGCCATTGAACTTGCCCGGAAAAATGCACTGAAAAATGGTGCGGACAATGTTGAAATTTACGAGAGTGATGGACTTTCTTCAGTAAAAGAGGAAGGGTTTTCGGCCATCCTGACCAATCCGCCGATACGGGCGGGAAAAGAAACGGTCTTCAGGTTTTATGAGGAAGCATTTGAGAAGGTAGCATCAGACGGATCGCTCTGGGTCGTTATCCAGAAAAAGCAGGGAGCTCCTTCTACACAGGAAAAATTAACAGAGCTTTTTGGCAATTGCAGCGTGGTGGATAAAAAGAAAGGTTACTTCATATTTGAGGCCAGAAAAATTTGACTTGACAAATTCCCTGTGATATTATAATGAAATGCAAAATTTATTATTTTGAGGTCGTTTGCCCTTTTTTTGGGCAGGGCATGGCGGCAGAGTAAACCACGTGTTAACCGAAAATGAGCTGATTTATTGGACTCGTTTTCTTTTTGTCTTTTCGATATCATACACTATTTTGTGGAAATCGCAAAGACCTATAATCGTTTTATTGAGGGGTGAATAAGTTGGTAGGTCAACTAGTTCAGTACGGTCAACATCGTCAACGCAGAAGCTTTTCGAGAATCAGTGAAGTTCTGGATCTTCCGAACCTGATTGAAATTCAATCATCATCTTATGAGTGGTTCCTTGAAGAAGGGCTGCGCGAAATGTTCCGCGATATTTCGCCGATTGAAGATTTCACAGGAAATCTTTCGCTCGAGTTTGTTGATTACAGTCTTGCAGAACCGAAATATCCAGTGGACGAATCAAAAGAACGCGATGTTACTTACGCAGCTCCACTGCGCGTTAAAGTGCGTCTGCACAACAAAGAAACAGACGAAGTGAAAGAGCAGGACGTCTTTATGGGAGATTTCCCTTTAATGACGGAAACCGGCACTTTTGTAATTAACGGCGCCGAACGGGTTATCGTTTCACAGCTTGTCCGTTCGCCAAGTGTCTATTTCCACGACAAGACAGACAAAAACGGTAAAAAAGGATTCGGGGCAACCGTTATTCCAAACCGTGGAGCCTGGCTTGAATATGAAACAGATGCAAAAGACGTAGTATATGTCAGAATTGACCGCACGCGTAAGCTTCCTGTAACAGTCCTTTTAAGAGCCCTTGGATTTGGTTCCGATGAGGAAATCATCGAATTGCTCGGTGATAACGAATACCTGCGCAACACGCTTGAAAAAGATAATACAGAAAGCACTGAAAAAGCGCTTCTGGAAATTTATGAGCGTCTTCGCCCTGGTGAGCCGCCGACAGTTGAAAGCGCGAAGAGTTTATTGTACTCCCGCTTTTTCGACCCAAAACGCTATGACCTGGCGAATGTGGGCCGCTATAAAATGAACAAAAAGCTTCACATCAAGAACCGTCTTTTCAATCAGACAATCGCTGAAACTTTGGTTGATCCTGAAACAGGCGAAATTCTGGTGGAAGCCGGTACGTTAATCGACCGCCGCGTCCTGGATAAAATCATCCCGAATCTTGAAAGTGGTGTGGGCTTCCATACTGTCACTCAAGTTGGAGGGGTTTTGGAAGGCGACGTTACATTACAGGCAGTTAAAATTTTCGCTCCGAATGATGAAGAGCAAAAAGAAATCACTGTGATAAGCAACGCTTATATAGAAGATAAGATCAAGCATGTTACTCCTGCTGATATTATTTCTTCCATCAGTTACTTCTTTAACCTTTTATACGGAGTTGGAAACACGGATGATATCGATCATCTTGGAAACCGCCGTCTCCGTTCAGTTGGCGAACTTCTGCAAAACCAGTTCCGCATCGGTTTATCCCGTATGGAGCGTGTGGTCCGTGAGCGTATGTCAATCAACGACACACAGGCAATCGTACCGCAGCAATTGATCAATATCCGTCCGGTTATTGCATCGATTAAAGAGTTTTTCGGAAGCTCCCAATTGTCACAGTTTATGGATCAGACGAACCCGCTTGCTGAGTTGACTCACAAACGTCGTTTATCTGCGCTTGGGCCCGGTGGTCTGACGCGTGAACGTGCAGGCTTCGAAGTGCGTGACGTCCATTATTCACATTATGGCCGCATGTGTCCGATTGAAACGCCTGAGGGGCCGAACATTGGTCTGATCAATACACTTTCAACTTTTGCGAAAGTGAATAAATTCGGTTTTATTGAAACACCTTATCGCCGCGTTGATCCTGAAAGTGGCCTTGTAACAGGTCAAATTGATTATCTGACAGCTGATGAAGAAGATAATTATGTTGTGGCTCAAGCCAATTCAGTGCTTAATGACGACGGTTCATTTGTTGAAGAAGAAGTTGTTGCCCGCTTCCGCGGTGAAAACACTCTTTACAAACGCAGCAGCGTCGATTACATGGATGTTTCGCCGAAACAGGTTGTTTCTGTTGCAACAGCATGTATTCCGTTCCTTGAAAATGACGACTCCAACCGTGCCCTAATGGGTGCGAACATGCAGCGTCAGGCTGTTCCACTTCTGAATCCGGAAGCTCCTTTTGTAGGGACCGGTATGGAGCACCTTGCAGCAAGAGATTCAGGTGCCGCAGTCATTGCCAAAAACGATGGCATCGTCGAATATGTGGAAGCGAAAGAAATTCGTGTCCGCCACATTGAAGACGTGGATGGCAATGAAGTGAAAGGTGATGTGGACACATATCGCCTTCAGAAATTCATTCGTTCAAACCAAGGTACAAGCTATAACCAACGTCCAATCGTCAAAGTCGGCGATCGGGTTTCCAGACGCGATATCCTTGCTGATGGACCTTCGATGGAACGTGGCGAAATGGCCTTGGGCCGAAATGTCTTAGTGGCATTCATGACTTGGGATGGCTTTAACTATGAAGATGCGATCATCATGAGTGAACGTCTCGTTAAAGACGATGTTTATACATCTGTTCATATCGAAGAATACGAATCAGATTCCCGCGATACGAAATTGGGACCTGAGGAAATCACTCGTGATATTCCGAACGTCGGAGAAGACGCGCTTCGCAATCTCGATGACCGTGGAATTATCCGTGTAGGGGCAGAAGTGAAAGATGGCGATATCCTCGTCGGTAAAGTAACACCTAAAGGGGTTACAGAATTGACGGCGGAAGAGCGCTTGCTGCACGCCATTTTTGGTGAAAAAGCACGTGAAGTCCGTGATACATCACTTCGGGTTCCACACGGCGCCGGCGGTATTGTATTGGATGTTAAAATCTTCAACCGTGAAGACGGGGATGAACTTCCGCCAGGCGTAAACCAATTGGTGCGCGCATACATTGTTCAGAAACGTAAAATTTCTGTCGGTGATAAAATGGCCGGCCGTCACGGTAACAAAGGTGTTATTTCCCGGATCCTTCCGGAAGAAGATATGCCTTTCATGCCGGATGGCACTCCTGTCGACATCATGTTAAACCCGCTTGGCGTTCCTTCCCGTATGAATATCGGGCAAGTATTGGAACTTCATTTGGGAATGGCTTCCCGTTCACTCGGAATTCATATGGCTTCATCTGTATTTGATGGCGCGAATGAAGATGATGTTCTGGAAACTATGGAAGAATCGGGCATGCCGCGCGACGGAAAAACCATTCTATATGATGGCCGTTCAGGAGAAGCCTTCGATAACCGTGTATCTGTCGGGATCATGTATATGATCAAACTGGCGCACATGGTTGACGATAAGCTCCACGCCCGTTCGACTGGACCATATTCACTTGTTACTCAGCAGCCGCTTGGTGGTAAAGCACAATTCGGTGGACAGCGTTTCGGTGAGATGGAAGTTTGGGCCCTTGAAGCATACGGTGCCGCACATACACTGCAGGAAATTTTGACTGTTAAGTCGGATGATGTGGTCGGACGTGTGAAAACATATGAAGCGATTGTCAAAGGTGAGAGTGTTCCGGAGCCTAGCGTACCGGAATCATTCAAAGTATTGATAAAAGAACTTCAGAGTCTTGGTATGGACGTGAAAATGCTGACAATCGACGATGAGGAAATTGAATTGCGCGATTTGGATGAAGAAGAAGATCTTCAACCGGCCGATTCATTGAACATCCTGCCGATTGTAGATCAGGAAACACCTATTGGAACAGTTGATTGATAAATAATTGGAAAAGGGCAGTCACGTGCTGCCCCAAATCCATTCACTTGGTCATAAACGAGGAAGAGCCACGTAGAAACTCGAGACAAAAGGGAGGTAGGCTCCTTGATAGATGTGAACAATTTTGAGTACATGAAAATCGGATTAGCTTCACCCGATAAAATTCGCTCATGGTCTTATGGAGAAGTCAAAAAGCCAGAAACAATTAACTACCGTACATTAAAACCTGAAAAAGACGGTTTGTTCTGTGAACGTATTTTCGGTCCTACAAAAGACTGGGAATGCCATTGCGGAAAATACAAACGCGTCCGTTATAAAGGTGTCGTCTGCGATCGTTGTGGCGTAGAAGTTACACGCTCGAAAGTCCGCCGCGAACGTATGGGCCATATCGAATTAGCTGCACCAGTATCACATATCTGGTATTTCAAAGGAATCCCGAGCCGTATGGGGTTGATCCTTGATATGTCACCACGCTCATTGGAAGAAGTTATTTATTTCGCTTCATATGTTGTTATCGATCCGGCTGATACACCGCTTGAGAAGAAACAGCTGCTGTCGGAAAAAGAATACCGTGCTTATCGCGATAAATTCGGTAAAAAATTCCAGGCTGCAATGGGAGCGGAAGCGATCAAACGACTTCTTCAGGAAATCGATCTTGAGCGCGAAACTGATTCATTAAAAGAAGAATTAAAAACAGCGCAAGGCCAACGCCGCACTCGTGCGATCAAACGCCTTGAAGTTGTGGAATCTTTCCGTAACTCGGGCAATAACCCGGATTGGATGATTCTGGATGTTCTTCCTGTAATTCCACCGGAGCTTCGCCCGATGGTTCAATTGGACGGCGGTCGTTTCGCCACTTCTGACTTGAACGATCTTTACCGTCGCGTAATTAACCGGAACAACCGTTTGAAACGTTTATTGGATCTTGGTGCACCGAGTATCATCGTTCAGAACGAAAAACGGATGCTGCAGGAAGCTGTAGATGCTTTGATCGATAATGGCCGTCGCGGTCGTCCTGTTACTGGGCCGGGTAACCGTCCATTGAAATCTCTTTCACATATGTTAAAAGGGAAACAAGGGCGCTTCCGTCAAAACCTTTTGGGTAAACGTGTCGATTATTCAGGCCGTTCCGTTATTGTTGTCGGTCCGAATCTGAAAATGTATCAATGCGGTTTGCCGAAAGGAATGGCGATTGAGCTGTTCAAGCCTTTCGTTATGAAAGAGCTTGTAGAACGCGGTCTTGCCCATAATATCAAGAGTGCAAAACGCAAAATCGAACGTCTTCATTCTGAAGTTTGGGATGTACTGGAAGACGTCATCAAGGAGCATCCGGTTCTTCTGAACCGTGCACCGACGCTTCACAGACTCGGTATACAAGCTTTTGAACCGACATTGGTCGAAGGTAAGGCGATCCGCCTTCACCCATTAGTATGTACAGCATACAATGCCGATTTTGACGGTGACCAAATGGCTGTTCACGTACCGCTTTCGTCTGAAGCTCAGGCAGAAGCAAGATTATTGATGCTTGCCGCTCAGAACATTTTGAACCCGAAAGACGGAAAACCTGTTGTTACTCCTTCACAGGATATGGTTTTGGGTAACTATTACCTTACGTTGGAGCGCAAAGGCGCAACTGGCGAAGGGGCTACGTTCTCCGGACCTGAAGAAGTTCTGGTTGCTTATCAGACCGGTCATGTTCATTTGCATACTCGTATCGCAATTAAAGCCGAATCTGTAAACAATCCGACGTTTACGGCGGAACAAAACAAAATGTTGTTGCTGACAACTGTCGGTAAAATCATTTTCAATGAAATTCTGCCGAAATCGTTCCCTTACATCAATGAACCGACCGATTATAATCTGCAAGTTGAAACGCCAGCGAAATATTTTGTGGCGACAACGACAGATATTCGCAAGCACATTGAAGAGGCTGAACTTGTAACACCATTCAAGAAAAAAATTCTTGGTGAAATCATCGCTGAAGTATTCAAACGTTTCCATATTACGGAAACCTCAAGAATGCTTGACCGCATGAAGAGCCTTGGATTCAAGTATTCCACCCAAGCTGGTATTACGGTTGGTATTTCCGATATCGTCGTTCTTCCTGATAAAGGTGAAATTCTTGTGGAAGCTCAAGATAATGTTGATAAAGTCATGAAGCAATTCCGTCGTGGTTTGATCACTGAAGAGGAGCGCTATGCACGCGTCATTTCTTTCTGGAGCAAAGCAAAAGATGTTATCCAGGAAAAATTGATGGCTTCTCTCGACAATATGAACCCGATTTTCATGATGAGTGACTCCGGAGCCCGTGGTAACGCATCCAACTTTACACAATTAGCTGGTATGCGCGGACTTATGGCCAACCCGGCAGGACGCATTATTGAACTTCCGATCAAATCTTCATTCCGTGAAGGTTTGACGGTATTGGAATACTTCATCTCGACTCACGGTGCGCGTAAAGGTCTTGCCGATACAGCACTGAAAACTGCCGATTCAGGTTACCTGACCCGTCGTCTGGTAGACGTTGCACAAGATGCAATTGTCCGCGAGAATGACTGTGGCACTGACCGCGGCTTGTTGGTTGGGGCGTTGATGGAAGGTACGGAAGTAATTGAAGAACTGGATGAGCGTATCGTTGGACGCCATGCGAAGAAAACAATTCGCCATCCGGAAACGAACGAAGTGATCGTTGCGAAAGATGAATTGATTACACAAGATTTGACGCGCCTCATTGTTGAAGCGGGAATCAAAGAAGTGACAATCCGTTCGGCGTTCACGTGTAATACGAAACACGGCGTCTGCAAAAAATGTTACGGAACGAACCTTGCGACTGGCGACGAAGTTGAAGTAGGCGAAGCAGTTGGTATTATTGCCGCTCAGTCAATCGGAGAGCCAGGCACGCAGCTTACAATGCGTACATTCCACACAGGCGGTGTAGCAGGAGACGATATTACACAAGGTCTTCCGCGTATCCAGGAAATATTTGAGTCAAGAAATCCGAAAGGCCAGGCAGTGATTTCTGAAATTACAGGAACAGTTACTGAAGTGGACGAAATTCGCGAAGGCCAGAAAGAAATCACGATTCAAGGCGACGTCGAAACCCGTAAATATTTGGCGCCTTATAATGCACGCATTAAAGTGCAGGCGGATGATGCAATCGTACGCGGCCAGGTATTAACAGATGGTTCGATTGATCCGAAACAATTATTGCAAGTTAAAGACGTTCAAGCTGTTCAAGTGTATCTATTGAAGGAAGTTCAAAAAGTTTACCGTATGCAAGGTGTGGAAATCGGTGATAAACACGTGGAAGTAATGGTTCGCCAGATGTTCCGTAAAGTCCGTGTGATTGAAGCCGGAGACACAGAATTGCTGCCAGGTTCACTGCTGGATATCCACCAATTTACAGAAGCGAATGTTAAAGCGGTTCTTGAAGGAAACCTTCCGGCAACAAGCCGTCCGGTTATTCTCGGGATCACGAAAGCTTCACTTGAAACAGAATCATTCCTTTCAGCTGCATCCTTCCAGGAAACAACGCGTGTTTTAACTGATGCTGCTATTAAAGGGAAGCGTGATGAGCTGCTCGGTTTGAAAGAAAATGTGATCATCGGTAAACTCGTTCCGGCTGGTACTGGAATGCAGCGTTACCGCCAGATCAAAATTGCTCAAAGCGAAAAAGCTCCTGCTGAAGAAATTGTGGGATCTGAGTCGTAATTAGAAAAGATGGATTTCGGGGAGTTCCAATAACTCCCCGGGATTTTTAATGAATCTAGTTGACATGAAATTCATAGAGTGATATTATGTTGAAGGTTGATGGTTAGCTATCATTCACTTTATTGGCATGAAATTGCCTGTATAAAGCTGTTGGATATGCAAATTATCTTCGGTACTAAGCAACAGTAATCGCGTTTAAAGTGGCATTGCCCAAGAATATATAAGTGAAACGATTGAACGGCCCATCAAGTTGTCCGGACATCTAAGATAAGGTCGGATCAAGCGAATTCATCAAGAACAAAGCTTGGCTAAGTAGCAGGAGCAATCCTCTGCAGCTGCTGAAGCAATTACTGGATTCCAGTTTTTGTGTAGAAAACACAAAGACTTTGTTTTTTACCCAAAAATGAACCACCTGGATATGTGGTATTAGAACACCTTTTGAGAGGAGGAAAAATCGATGCCTACAATTAACCAATTAGTTAACAAGCCTCGTAAACCAAAAAGCACTAAATCAGACTCACCAGCGTTGAACAAAGGGTATAACAGCTTTAAAAAGTCTCAGACTAACGTAAGCTCGCCTCAGAAACGTGGAGTTTGTACTCGTGTTGGTACGATGACACCGAAAAAACCTAACTCCGCATTGCGTAAGTATGCGCGTGTACGGTTAACGAACCAAATTGAGGTCAATGCATACATCGGCGGCGAAGGTCACAACCTTCAAGAGCACAGTGTAGTTCTTCTCCGCGGCGGACGCGTAAAAGATTTACCTGGTGTGCGTTACCATATCGTACGCGGAGCACTTGATACTGCTGGAGTAAACGGCCGTATGCAAGGACGTTCTAAATACGGAACTAAACGCCCTAAAGTAAAAAAATAACCAATTAATTTAACGAATAACTTTCGTTGAAAGGAGGAACATACATGCCTCGTAAAGGTCCTGTAGCAAAACGTGATGTGTTGCCAGATCCGATTTATAGTTCAAAATTGGTGACACGCTTAATTAATAAAATGATGGTTGACGGAAAAAGAGGTACTTCACAAAAGATTTTATACGGAGCGTTCGAATTAGTTAAAGAGCGCAGCGGTAAAGATCCGATTGAAGTATACGAGCAAGCATTGACTAACATTATGCCAGTTCTTGAAGTTCGCTCACGCCGTGTTGGTGGAGCTAACTATCAGGTCCCGGTTGAAGTTCGTCCTGATCGCCGTACAACTCTAGGCCTGCGCTTCTTAGTAAACTATTCACGTCTTCGTGGAGAGAAAACAATGGAAGAGCGTTTGGCTAATGAAATCATGGATGCGGCCAATAATACTGGTTCATCAGTGAAGAAACGTGAAGATTTGCATAAAATGGCAGAAGCGAACAAAGCATTCGCTCATTATCGCTGGTAAATTCTTGTAAGATCTAAAAATCTTAATCCAAGATGGAAGGAGAAAAACAACATGGCTAGAGAGTTCTCCTTAGACAAAACACGTAATATCGGAATCATGGCACACATTGATGCCGGTAAAACGACTACTACGGAGCGTATTCTATATTACACTGGTAGAATCCACAAAATTGGTGAAACGCATGAAGGTGCTTCTCAAATGGACTGGATGGAGCAAGAGCAAGAGCGTGGTATTACAATCACATCTGCTGCTACGACTGCTTCATGGAAAAACCACCGTGTAAACATCATCGATACTCCAGGGCACGTAGACTTCACTGTTGAAGTTGAACGTTCTTTGCGCGTACTTGATGGTGCAGTTACAGTTCTTGATGCTCAATCAGGTGTTGAGCCTCAAACTGAAACAGTTTGGCGTCAAGCTACAACTTACGGAGTTCCGCGTATCGTATTCATCAACAAAATGGATAAAATCGGTGCAGACTTCCTTTACTCTGTAAACACACTACATGAGCGTCTGCAAGCAAACGCTCACCCGATTCAATTGCCAATCGGCGCAGAAGACGAATTTTCAGCAATCATCGATTTGGTTGAAATGAATGCTCGTTTCTATGGTAACGATTTGGGAACTGAAATTACTGAAGGTGAAATTCCTGAAGATTACAAAGAGCTTGCGGAAGAGTGGCACACTAAATTAGTGGAAGCTGTTGCTGAGCTTGATGAAGACTTGATGGAAAAATATCTTGGTGGGGAAGAAATCACTAAAGAAGAACTTAAAGCCGGTATCCGTAAAGGAACATTGGACGTTGAGTTTTATCCAGTGGTTTGTGGATCTGCTTTCAAAAATAAAGGGGTTCAATTAACGCTTGATGCTGTAATTGATTACCTTCCATCACCGTTGGACGTACCTCCAATGACTGGTGTACTTCCTGATTCAGATGAAGAGGTATTGCGCAGACCTGACGAAGACGAGCCGTTCTCGGCTTTGGCTTTTAAAGTAATGACAGATCCATACGTAGGAAAGTTAACTTTCTTCCGCGTGTATTCTGGAACTCTTAAATCTGGTTCATATGTACAAAACTCTTCTAAAGGTAAACGTGAACGCGTAGGACGTATCCTGCAAATGCACGCTAACTCCCGTGAAGAGATCGCTGAAGTTTACTGCGGTGATATCGCAGCAGCTATCGGACTTAAAGATACATCAACTGGTGATACTTTAAGTGACGAGAAACATCAGGTTATTCTTGAGCGTATGGTATTCCCGGAACCGGTTATCTCACTTTCTGTGGAACCTAAGTCAAAAGCGGATCAAGACAAAATGGGTCAAGCCCTTGGGAAATTGCAAGAAGAG
Organism: Metaplanococcus flavidus; assembly: GCF_042675885.1. Taxonomy (NCBI): domain Bacteria; kingdom Bacillati; phylum Bacillota; class Bacilli; order Caryophanales; family Caryophanaceae; genus Metaplanococcus; species Metaplanococcus flavidus. Next base: position 29,885 of record NZ_JBHTKI010000011.1, read on the forward strand.
GATCCAACTTTCCGTGCGCACACTGACCAGGAAACTGGCCAAACAATCATCGCGGGTATGGGTGAACTTCACCTTGATATCCTTGTTGACCGTATGCGCCGTGAATTCAACGTAGAAGCTAACGTGGGTGCGCCTCAGGTATCTTACCGTGAGACATTCCGTGAGTCTGCTAAAGTTGAAGGTAAATTCGTACGCCAATCTGGTGGACGCGGACAATTCGGACACGTTTGGATTGAGTTCTCTCCAAACGAAGAAGGAGCAGGTTTTGAATTTGAAAATGGTATCGTTGGTGGTGTTGTTCCACGTGAATACATCCCAGCAGTTGAAGCGGGTCTTCGCGACTCTCTAGACAACGGTGTTATTGCCGGATATCCATTGATTGATATCAAAGCTCGTTTGTTCGACGGATCTTACCATGATGTTGACTCGAATGAGATGGCATTTAAAGTTGCTGCATCTATGGCACTTAAAAATGCAATTTCTAAAGTTAGACCGGTTCTTCTTGAGCCAATTATGCGCGTCGAGGTTGTTATCCCTGAGGAATACCTTGGAGATATCATGGGTGACATTACGTCACGCCGAGGCCGTGTAGAAGGTATGGACGCTCGCGGAAACGCACAAGTTGTCCGTTCTATGGTACCCCTTGCAGAAATGTTCGGTTATGCGACTTCATTGCGTTCAAACACGCAAGGCCGTGGTGTATTCTCAATGCACTTCGACCATTACGAAGAAGTACCGAAATCAATTTCTGAAGAAATCATCAAAAAAAATAAAGGTCAATAATTGAATTTTGATCTTTAATGAAGTATAAATAATTTGTATGCTGAGGATAATAGGGCCCTATTATTCCGGCACATCAAATAAAAAAATTAACTTAATTTCGAGGAGGATTTTTCTAATGGGTAAAGCTAAATTTGACCGTTCAAAAACACACGCTAATATTGGTACAATTGGTCACGTTGACCATGGTAAAACAACTTTGACTGCAGCAATCGCTACAGTACTTGCTAGAGCATCAGGCGGGGAAGCACGTTCTTACGCCCAAATCGATAACGCACCAGAAGAAAAAGAGCGCGGTATCACAATCAACACTTCTCACGTTGAGTATGAAACTGCAACTCGTCACTACGCACACGTTGATTGCCCAGGACACGCTGACTATGTTAAAAACATGATCACTGGTGCTGCTCAAATGGACGGCGGAATCTTGGTAGTATCTGCTGCTGACGGCCCAATGCCGCAAACTCGTGAGCACATCCTTCTTTCACGTCAAGTTGGTGTACCTTACCTTGTTGTATTCATGAACAAATGTGACATGGTGGACGACGAAGAACTTCTTGAACTAGTTGAAATGGAAGTTCGCGATCTTCTATCTGAATATGACTTCCCTGGCGATGACATTCCTGTCATCAAAGGTTCTGCTCTTAAAGCTCTTGAAGGAGATGCAGAGTGGGAAGAAAAAATCATGGAATTGATGAACGCTGTTGATGAGTATATTCCAACTCCACCGCGTGACACTGACAAACCATTCATGATGCCTGTTGAGGATGTATTCTCAATCACTGGCCGTGGTACGGTTGCTACAGGACGTGTTGAACGTGGACAAATTAAAATCGGTGACAATGTTGACATCATCGGTATTACTGAAGAACCAAAAGCTACAACTGTAACAGGTGTAGAAATGTTCCGTAAGTTGCTTGATTATGCTGAAGCTGGCGACAACATCGGCGCACTTCTTCGTGGGGTTTCCCGCGACGACGTACAACGTGGACAAGTATTGGCTAAACCAGGCACAATCACTCCACATACGACGTTCAAAGCTGAAGTATATGTTCTTTCAAAAGAAGAGGGTGGACGTCACACTCCATTCTTCACAAACTACCGTCCACAGTTCTACTTCCGTACAACTGATGTAACTGGTGTTTGTAACCTTCCTGAAGGTGTAGAAATGGTTATGCCTGGCGACAACATCGAAATGAATGTTGAGCTTATCTCTCCAATCGCACTTGAAGAAGGAACTAAGTTCTCTATCCGTGAGGGTGGACGTACTGTAGGCGCTGGCGTTGTAGCAACTATCACTAAATAATAATTGCGAAGCGTAAATATTAAAGCCTGTCTCATTATAAAATGAGGCAGGCTTTTTTATGTATATAATCCTGCCAAAGAATAAAGCCGTGCCCCATCACTCGAATTTCTTCACAACCTCCCATCATCTACAATGTATCTTTGGAAACATAGAATCTCTTTTCTGAATAAGCAAAGGAAATTCTCCTTGATTATAAAATTTTTAAAAATATTTAAAATTGCACTAAACCGTTTCATACTAACATTGTAAGCGGATATATAAAAAAATAATATTCTAAAAAAACTAAAAATTATAAAAAAGGATTTGACTCCCGCCAAAACAGGCGATATGATAGCAACAATTTACTTTTCAAGACTAAAATTACTTAAAGAAAACGACGAAAATACTTTAACAGAAAGAAGTGAACATCATGAGCCAACAAGTAATTTATATGAATGATGAATTTGTTAAAAAAGAAGATGCTAAGGTTTCTGTTTATGATCACGGCTTTTTATACGGAGACGGAATATTTGAAGGAATCCGCTCCTACAACGGAAACGTATTCCGTTTAGAAGAGCATCTGGAACGGCTTTATGATTCTGCAAAATCAGTAATGCTTCAAATCCCCCATACTCCGGAAGAGATGACGAATCTTGTAGTTGAAACTCTTAAAAAAAATAATTTAAAAGATGCTTACATCAGGCTCATTGTTTCACGGGGAGTCGGAAACTTAGGATTGGATCCTTTCAGCTGTGCCAAGCCTAACGTCATTATCATTGCAGAATCTTTATCTTTATTCCCGAAAGCGCTGTACGAATCAAGGATTGAAATTATTTCAGTAGCCACCCGCAGAAGCCGCTCAGATGTTTTGAGCCCGAAAGTGAAATCATTGAATTATATGAACAATATATTGGTCAAAATTGAAGCGAATCTTGCAGGCGTACCCGAAGCGCTGATGATGAATGATCAAGGCTATGTTGCAGAAGGTTCTGCTGATAATATCTTTATCGTTCGGAAAAACAAATTAGTGACACCGCCGGGTTATGTCGGTGCCCTCGAAGGAATAACAAGAAATGCAATTATGGAAGTAGCTGCTGAGAAAGGCTACGACATACAAGAGGGTGTATTTACAAGACACGATGTGTATATAGCTGACGAAGTCTTTTTAACTGGAACAGCGGCAGAAGTGATTGCGGTGGTGAAAGTCGATGGCAGAGTAATTGGTGAAGGAAAACAGGGGCCTGTGACAAATGATTTGCTTGCTTCGTTCCGGGAGCTTGTTCAAGAAGATGGAGTGAAAGTCTACAGCGAACAGTTAAATGTTGTGTAGTCCAAAAGAATAGTTAAATCATTGACGAGGTTAAAGTGGATGGAATTTGTATTTGCAGAGAGCCGGTACTGCTGTAAGCCGGTAATACTCCATTTATGACTCCCCTCCGAGAGGAATGCTGAAAGGTCTCCGTCTAAGCATTCCCAGTTGCCGGCAAATACGGCTATCGTTATCAAGGAATAAGCTTAGCTTATTCTTAAGGCTGCGGTTGCGCAGTAAAAAGCTTTTTCATCCCTGCACAAAGAACCTGTTTCTTTGCGTAGGATGAAAAAGCTTTTTTATTTGGAGCAAAATTAAGCGGCAGAGGCGAAAGAAATCAAAATAAATAAAAACAGACTGGAAACTGCATGGACATACAGGTTCAATGAAGCAGAAAAAGCGCAAGAGAAAGAGGTGGTTGCCTAGGGCTCAAATTGAGATCGCCGACAGCTTGAAAGACTTGGAGTGATAATCATCGAGTCGGGATTTCCGGCTGCTTCCCCCGGTGATTTTGATGCAGTCGGCGCAATGGCAATACAGTGAAAAATTCTATCGTCACCTCCTGAACGACCCACGTTATGCAAATATCTTCTATATAATAAATGCATCAAAAATGGCATTTTGCCCATCCGACTGAAAGAGGGGAAAGTGAATGAATTGATTGAAAAAGGCAAAGAAGCGCAGTTCTGACTGGAAGTGAATCTTGGAGAGCAGACTGTCAGAGGGCAGGATGGCAACACTTACGAATTTGGGATCGATCCATATTGGAAAGAGATGCCTTTGAAAGGCTGGGATGAAAATGCTTTGGCTTTCCAATTTTAGGACCGGATTACTGCTTTCGAAGAAAAGAGGCTACAGGCGCAATAAGCGGCCCGTTGCCGAATACATATAACGCCGAACCTGAATCCTTCGCTGAATAGCGCAGGATTTTTTATGTTGCAGTATTCTGATATCGCAGACAACAGACGCGGCGGTTGACATCCATTTTGCGATTTGTTATTTTTATAAAAGTGCTTTAGCGCTTTAGCAAACTAAAGGAGAATGAATTTATGAATGCAGTTATTTTGGCCGTCTTGGTCATGTTGATTTTAAGTCTTTTAAGAGTGAATGTAGTGTTTGCGCTGCTGATCGGTGCGCTTGCCGGAGGAGTCACTGGTGGTTTGTCGTTCATGGATACAATAACTGCCTTTACGGATGGTCTCGGGGAAGGGGCGACCATCGCTCTCAGTTATGCAATGCTTGGCGGTTTTGCAGTAGCGATCTCACGCACAGGAATACCGGAACTATTGGTGCAGGGAGTATTAAAGGTTGTTAATAAGGACGGAGAAACAAGCAGAGAAGGCCTGGCGAAAGCATTGATCATTTTCGCCCTGCTGGCAATGGCGATTCTTTCACAAAACGTGATACCGATCCACATTGCGTTCATCCCACTGCTGGTTCCTCCAATCCTTCATATATTGAATGAATTGCGGATAGACCGGCGCTTGATTGCAGCGGTGCTGACTTTCGGATTGACTGCACCTTATGTTTTATTACCGTATGGCTTTGGATTGATTTTTCATGACATTTTGGCAACTCAGATGGAACTCGCCGGATTGCCGATCGATATGGCGGATATTCCACGGGCGATGGCACTGCCAGTCGCAGGACTTGCTGTCGGACTGATCATCGCGGTGTTTTTCTCTTACCGGAAACCGCGTGATTATCATATCGCTACTTCTATAGAAGAAACTCAAAACAAAAAGGCTTCCACCAAAGATATTATCGTTACGATAATCGCGCTTGCAGCAGCGTTATATGCGCAGATTGAAACTGATTCGATGATTATCGGAGCACTTGCCGGCATCGTGGTGCTGTATGTATTCGGCGCGATGAAATGGCGGGAGGCTGACGACGTGCTGACTGAAGGGATGCGCATGATGGCGTTCATCGGATTCGTCATGATTACGGCCAATGGATTTGCTTCCGTCATCCAGGCGACCGGCGACGTTGAACCGCTGGTGAACAGCGTGTCAGAATTATTTGCAGGCAATAAAGGAATCGCCGCGTTGATGATGCTGATTGTCGGGTTGTTTGTAACGATGGGCATCGGCTCTTCGTTTGCCACGATTCCGATCATCGCCGCGATCTTTGTGCCGCTCAGCATGGAGTTCGGATTTTCAACGATGGCCATCATCGCGCTGATCGGAACAGCCGGCGCGCTCGGTGATGCAGGTTCGCCGGCATCCGACTCGACACTCGGGCCGACCGCCGGTTTGAATGTGGACGGCCAGCACAATCATATCTGGGATACAGTTGTGCCGACGTTCATCCACTACAATATTCCGCTCGTCATTTTCGGTTGGATTACAGTAATGCTGCTGGGTTAAGCTGCGAATGTTCGGACTATTAACGGATGTGTTGAATAATATATAAATCCTGCTATACTAATAAAAGCGAATTGAAAAGAATTTCGTGGAAACACTTGCGAAGTTCTTTTTTATTTTGTATAATGGTGAATGTTGGTCTTTGACTGCGATGAAGCGAGAGGTTACCGATACACCCGGCCGCTTTGCCATGGCGAGTGATTGGAAAATTTTCGTGGAGAATGTCTATCAAAATAGGCGAAAAGGAGGGAAAATAATGGCAAAACAAAAAATTCGTATCCGTTTAAAAGCATATGATCACAGAATTCTTGATCAGTCTGCAGAGAAAATTGTGGAAACTGCAAAACGTTCAGGTGCAAGTGTTTCGGGACCGATCCCGTTGCCGACTGAAAGATCTGTATACACGATCTTGCGTTCAGTCCACATTTATAAAGATGCTCGTGAGCAATTTGAAATGCGTACACATAAACGTCTGATCGATATCGTCAATCCTACACCACAAACTGTAGATGCATTGATGAAATTGGATTTACCATCCGGCGTTGACATTGAAATTAAACTTTAATCGGTAACGAAATAGAAAACACAAAAATTTGCAGGAGGTGTGACAAATGACCAAAGGAATCTTAGGTAGAAAAATCGGTATGACGCAAGTTTTTGCTGAGAACGGTGATTTAATCCCTGTAACTGTAATTGAAGCTTCTCCAAACGTAGTGCTTCAGAAAAAAACAGTTGAGGTTGACGGCTATGAAGCAGTCCAACTAGGTTTTGAAGATAAGCGCGAAAAGCTTTCAAACAAACCTTCTAAAGGACACGTCGCAAAAGCTAACACTGCTCCTAAGCGCTTCATTCGCGAACTTCGCAATGTAAACTTAGCTGATTACGAGATTGGTCAGGAAGTCAAAGTTGATGTATTCGCAGAAGGCGATGTAGTAGATGTAACAGGAACAACGAAGGGTAAAGGTTTCCAGGGTGTTATTAAACGCCACGGACAATCACGCGGACCAATGACTCACGGTTCACGCTACCACCGTCGTCCTGGTTCAATGGGTCCGGTTGCTCCCAACCGCGTATTCAAACAGAAGAAATTACCTGGTCAAATGGGTGGCACGACAATTACGATTCAAAACCTTCACATTGTGAAAGTTGATACTGAACGTAACTTGCTTCTTATTAAAGGTAATGTTCCTGGATCTCGCAAAGCATTGATTCGCGTTAAAACAGCAATCAAAGCTAATTAATTATCTTTTGAAGAAAGGAGGAAACAGGAATGCCTAAAGTAGCTTTATTAAATCAAACAGGTTCACAAGTTGGAGATATCGAGTTGAACGATTATGTATTCGGTATCGAACCAAATGAATCAGTATTATTTGACGCTGTAATCGCTCAACGCGCTTCACTTCGTCAAGGTAACCATAAAGTAAAAAACCGCTCTGAAGTAGCCGGTGGTGGTAAAAAGCCATGGCGCCAAAAAGGGACTGGACGTGCCCGTCAAGGTTCGATCCGTTCACCACAATGGCGTGGAGGTGGAGTTGTCTTCGGACCAACACCACGCAGCTACAGCTATAAATTACCTAAGAAAGTTCGTCGTCTGGCTATGCGCTCTGCTTTGTCTTCAACAGTAGTAAGCGAAAACCTGATGGTACTTGAAGGATTGGCTTTTGATGCACCAAAAACAAAGAACTTCCTTCAATTACAGGCTGATCTTTCATTGGGCAAAAAAGTATTGTTCGTAACAGCTGATGTAAATGAAAACCTTGCATTGTCTGCACGTAACGTTAAAGGAATGACAGTAATCGCAGCAACCGGCATCAATGTTCTTGATCTTCTTGGACATGATAAAGTTGTAATGACGAAAGCTGCAATCGAAAAAATTGAGGAGGTGCTTAGTTAATGGAAGCACGTGATATTTTAAAGCGTCCGGTCATTACTGAGCGTTCTTCTGAAGTAATGGCAGATAAGAAGTACACTTTTGAAGTGGACACTCGCGCAAACAAAACACAAGTTAAACAAGCGGTTCAAGAAATCTTTGGAGTGAAAGTTGAGAAAGTCAACATCATGAACTACAAAGGTAAATTCAAGCGCATGGGCAAACACGCAGGCTATACTAACAAGCGCCGTAAAGCGATTGTGAAATTGACTGCTGACTCAAAAGAAATCGAATTGTTCGAGATTTGATTTTCTAAAGTTCTGATAGGAACTAATTAAAGAAGGAGGGAAACAACGTGGGTATTAGAAAATATAAGCCGACCACAAACGGTCGTCGTAACATGACTAGTTCTGATTTCGCTGAAATCACAACGAACAAGCCTGAAAAATCGCTTTTAAGACCTGTTAAGCGTAAAGGCGGCCGTAATAACCAAGGTAAAATAACTGTACGCCATCACGGTGGTGGACATAAACGCCAATATCGTGTCATCGATTTCAAACGTAACAAAGATGGCATTCCAGGACGCGTTGCTACAATCGAGTACGATCCTAACCGTTCTGCAAACATTGCGTTGATCCATTACGCTGACGGAGAAAAACGTTACATCCTTGCTCCTAAAGGAGTAGTAGTTGGAACGCAACTCATGTCAGGCCCTGAAGCGGATTTCAAACCAGGTAATGCTATGGCGTTGTCAAGCATCCCAATGGGTTCTACAATCCATAACATTGAGATGAAACCAGGCGGAGGCGGACAATTAGTTCGTTCTGCAGGAGCTTCAGCTCAGGTTCTTGGTAAAGAAGGCAAATACGTAACAGTTCGTTTGCAATCAGGCGAAGTTCGTATGATTCTTGCTACTTGCCGCGCAACTATCGGTTCAGTAGGAAATGAACAGCACGAATTGATTAACATCGGTAAAGCAGGACGTAACCGCTGGAAGGGCAATCGCCCAACTGTCCGCGGATCTGTAATGAACCCGAACGATCACCCACACGGTGGTGGTGAAGGACGTTCGCCAATCGGACGTAAATCACCAATGTCTCCATGGGGCAAACCAACTCTTGGATACAAAACTCGTAAGAAAACGAACAAATCCGATAAATTTATCGTACGTCGTCGTAAAAAATAATTTGATTACGCTGCGGTTCGCTGAAAGAACCGTAGTGCAATCACGAAGGGAGGATCCCAAATGGGCCGCAGCTTGAAAAAAGGACCTTTTGCTGATGATCATCTTATGAAAAAAGTTGAAGCACAAAAGGACTCTGAGAAAAAACAAGTGATCAAAACTTGGTCTCGCCGTTCTACAATTTTCCCGACATTCATCGGACAAACAATCGCAGTATATGATGGTCACAAACACATTCCTGTATACGTGACTGAAGACATGGTCGGCCATAAACTAGGAGAATTTGCTCCAACACGCAAATACGCTAGTCATGGTGCAGACGATAAGAAAACAAGACGTTAATTGAGAGGAGGATTTCCCCATGCAAGCAAAAGCTGTCGCTAGAACAGTACGTATTGCTCCTCGTAAAGTCCGTTTAGTAGTAGATTTAATCCGAGGCAAGCAAATTGGCGAAGCCGTTGCAATTTTACAGCACACTCAAAAATCATCATCGATTGTTGTTGAGAAGTTGTTGAAATCTGCAGCTGCTAACGCTGAACACAATTACGAAATGGATCTGAACAACCTGGTTGTCAGTGAAGTATTCGTTGACGAAGGTCCAACATTGAAACGTTTCCGTCCAAGAGCAATGGGACGCGCAAGCGCAATCAACAAACGCACTAGCCACATTACATTAGTGGTATCTGAGAAGAAGGAGGGATAATTCGTGGGACAAAAAATACATCCAATAGGTATGCGTATCGGCATCATTCGTGACTGGGAGTCAAAATGGTACGCTGAGAAAGACTATGCGACACTTCTTCACGAAGATATTAAAATCCGTGAATATATCGAAGCACGCTTGAAAGAAGCTTCAGTTTCCAAAATCGAAATTGAACGCGCTGCAAATCGTGTAAACGTAACAATTCACACTGCGAAACCAGGTATGGTAATCGGTAAAGGTGGTTCTGAAGTAGAAGTACTTCGCAAGCAGCTTAATACGATGACTGGCAAGCGTGTACACATCAACATCATTGAAATTAAGAGAGCTGACCTTGATGCGAGACTAGTTGCTGAAAGTGTTGCACGTCAATTGGAAAACCGTGTGTCTTTCCGTCGTGCACAAAAACAGGCAATCCAGCGCACTATGCGTTCTGGCGCTAAAGGGATCAAAACTCAAGTATCTGGACGTCTAGGCGGCGCTGACATTGCGCGTGCTGAACACTACAGTGAAGGTACTGTTCCGCTCCATACGCTTCGTGCTGACATCGATTATGCGCACGCTGAAGCTGACACAACTTACGGCAAACTTGGCGTAAAAGTATGGATCTACCGCGGTGAAGTCCTTCCAACTAAGAAGAAATCTGAGGAAGGAGGCAAATAATATGTTATTGCCTAAACGCGTTAAATATCGTCGTGAGCACCGAGGCAAGATGCGCGGTGAAGCTAAAGGCGGCAAAGAAATCGCATTCGGCGAATTTGGTCTCCAAGCACTGGAATCATCTTGGATCACTAACCGTCAAATCGAAGCTGCCCGTATCGCAATGACACGTTACATGAAACGTGGCGGTAAAGTTTGGATCAAAATTTTCCCGCATAAACCATACACGAAAAAGCCTCTAGAGGTTCGTATGGGTTCTGGTAAAGGTTCACCTGAAGGCTGGGTAGCCGTAGTAAAAACTGGTAAAATAATGTTCGAACTTGGTGGAGTATCTGAAGAAGTGGCACGCGAAGCATTGCGCCTTGCATCACACAAACTTCCGGTAAGAACGAAGTTCGTAAAACGTGAAGAAATTGGTGGTGAATCGAATGAAAGCTAATGAAATCCGTGACCTAACCACTGCTGAAATCGAACAAAAAGTGAAATCACTGAAAGAAGAGCTTTTCAACCTTCGCTTCCAATTGGCTACTGGTCAATTAGAAAATACTGCTCGCATCCGTGAAGTACGTAAAGCGATTGCCCGTATGAAAACTGTGATTCATGAAAGAGTACTCAGTGGAAACAACTGATAAATCGAGAGGAGGTTTGCTAGTATGACTGAGCGTAATCAACGCAAAGTATACACAGGCCGTGTTGTGTCTGACAAAATGGACAAAACCGTTACAGTAATGGTTGAAACTCAAAAGAAGCATGCATTTTACGGCAAACGTGTAAAATACTCGAAGAAATATAAGGCTCATGATGAGCAAAACGAAGCTAAAATCGGCGATGTTGTTCGCATCATGGAAACTCGCCCACTATCAGCTACGAAACGCTTCCGTTTGATGGAAGTTGTAGAAAAAGCGGTTATCATTTAATTTAAATAATTTCGGAACTTTAGAAATTCCGAAGGGAGGTTACCTAAGTGATCCAACAGGAAAGTCGTTTAAAAGTTGCAGACAACTCGGGTGCTCGTGAAGTACTAACGATTAAAGTACTTGGTGGTTCTGGTCGCAAGACAGCAAGCATCGGTGACGTAATCGTTTGTACCGTGAAAAAAGCAACACCAGGTGGCGTTGTTAAGAAGGGTGAAGTCGTAAAGGCTGTTATCGTTCGCACGAAAAGCGGGGCTCGCCGTAAAGACGGTACTTATATCAAATTTGATGAGAACGCATGCGTCATTATCCGTGACGACAAAGGTCCACGCGGAACTCGTATTTTCGGACCTGTTGCACGTGAACTGCGTGACAACAACTTCATGAAAATCGTTTCACTTGCTCCTGAAGTTCTTTAATAAATCAATGTGCCATACCAAGGAGGTGCGACAGAATGCATGTTAAAAAAGGTGATAAAGTTAAGGTAATCTCAGGCAAAGACAAAGGCAAAACAGGCGTTGTTTTGACTGCTTTACCTAAAAAAGACCGTGTGCTTGTTGAAGGTATCAATATCATCAAGAAACACACAAAACCGAACCAGGCAAGCCCGCAAGGCGGAATTGTCAGCCAGGAAGCAGCGATCCACGTTTCAAACGTAATGCTGCTTGATCCTAAATCAGGTGAACCGACTCGCGTTGGATACAAGGTTGAAGATGGTAAAAAAGTTCGTGTTGCAAAAAAATCCGGTGAAAAATTAGACAACTAAAACTCTTGAATGAAGGGAGGTACACACATGAACCGCCTAAAAGAAAAATATGTGAATGAAATCACGCCTGCTCTAGTGAGCAAGTTTGAATATAAATCAGTCATGCAGGCTCCACAAGTTGATAAAATCGTTATCAACATGGGTGTCGGCGAAGCAGTACAAAACACTAAATCACTTGATTCAGCTGTTGAAGAATTGCAGACACTTGCTGGTCAAAAACCAGTAATCACCAAAGCTAAGAAATCTATCGCTGGCTTCCGTCTTCGTGAAGGTATGCCAATCGGATGTAAAGTTACATTACGCGGAGAGCGTATGTATGACTTCCTGGATAAATTGATTGCTATCTCTCTTCCACGTGTACGTGACTTCCGTGGGGTATCGAATAAATCATTCGACGGCCGCGGTAACTACACACTTGGTGTGAAAGAACAATTGATCTTCCCTGAAATCGATTATGATAAAGTTTCGAAAGTACGCGGGATGGACATCGTAATTGTAACAACTGCGAACTCTGATGAAGAAGCTCGTGAGTTATTGACACAATTCGGAATGCCGTTCCAAAAGTAAACGTGAGGGAGGCGTAAACGTGGCTAAAAAATCTATGATCGCAAAACAAAAACGCACGCCAAAGTTTAAAGTACAAGAGTATACACGCTGTGAACGATGCGGACGACCGCATTCAGTAATACGCAAATTTAAACTTTGCCGTATTTGTTTCCGTGAACTTGCATATGTGGGACAAATTCCTGGCGTCAAAAAAGCCAGCTGGTAATCCCCTAATTTGGGAAGGAGGTAAATGTAATGACAATGACTGATCCGATTGCAGATATGCTGACTCGCATTCGTAATGCGAACATGGTTCGTCACGAGAAATTAGAGCTTCCGGCTTCTAATGTGAAAAAAGACATCGCTGAAATTCTTAAGCGTGAAGGTTTCGTTCGTGACGTGGAATATGTTGAAGATGATAAACAAGGCATGATCCGGATTTTCTTAAAATATGGATCGAACAACGAACGCGTTATTACTGGATTGAAACGTATTTCAAAACCAGGACTACGTGTTTACGCTAAAACTGACGAGGTGCCGCGTGTACTAAACGGTTTAGGAATCGCTTTAGTCTCGACATCACAAGGTTTGGTAACTGATAAAGAAGCCCGCGCGAAACAAATCGGCGGAGAAATAATAGCATACGTTTGGTAATAAGCAACAAACGAATGGAGGTGCAATAGAATGTCACGTGTAGGTAAAAAACCAATCGAGGTACCAGCTGACGTTACAATCACTTTTGGTGACAAAAATGAAGTAACAGTTAAAGGTCCTAAAGGCGAGTTGACTCGCACATTTAACCAAGATATTACTATTTCTCTAGAAGATAACGTGTTAACTTTGACACGCCCTTCTGATTCAAAAGATCACCGCACAAACCACGGAACAAGCCGTGCATTGCTGGCGAACATGGTTACAGGCGTTTCACAAGGCTTCGAGCGTACGCTTGAACTAGTGGGTGTCGGTTACCGTGCTCAATTGCAAGGCAAGAAATTGGTTCTTAACGTTGGTTACTCTCACCCGGTTGAATTCACTCCGGAAGAGGGCGTTGAAGTTGAAGTCCCAGGAAATACGAAAGTCGTAGTAAAAGGCATCAACAAAGAACGTGTTGGAGCTCTTGCTTCAAACATCCGTGCTACGCGTCCACCAGAGCCGTATAAAGGCAAAGGGATTCGTTACGAAGGCGAAAAAGTTCGTCGCAAAGAAGGTAAAACAGGTAAATAATGCTGCTTAGGCAGGCTGAAAGGAGTGACCTCAGTGATTACGAAACTCGATAAAAATGCATCTCGTAAAAAACGTCATGCACGCGTACGTTCAAAAATTACGGGTACAACAGAACGCCCGCGTTTAAACGTATTCCGTTCAAATAAATACATTTACGCTCAATTGATCGACGATACGAATGGTGTAACACTTGCAAGTGCTTCATCAATGGATAAAGATTTTTCCGGTGATTCAACTGGCAACGTGGACGCAGCATCTAAAGTCGGCGAAACAATCGCTAAAAAAGCTACTGAAAAAGGTTTGAAATCGGTTGTTTTCGACCGCGGTGGTTATTTATATCATGGACGTGTCAAAGCTCTAGCAGAAGCAGCACGTGAAAATGGCTTAGAATTTTAAAAGAAGGAGGGACACATTTCATGCGTCGTATTGATCCAAACAAACTTGAACTTGAAGAACGCGTAGTTACGATTAACCGCGTAGCGAAAGTTGTAAAAGGTGGACGTCGTTTCCGTTTCTCCGCATTAGTTGTTGTAGGCGACAAAAATGGTAATGTCGGTTTTGGTACTGGGAAAGCACAAGAAGTTCCAGATGCAATCCGTAAAGCTATTGAAGATGCGAAGAAAAACTTGATTGAAGTACCTATGGTTAAAGGTACTACTCCACATCTAGTAACAGGACGTTTTGGCGCAGGCCAAATCCTTATCAAACCTGCTTCACCAGGTACTGGTGTAATTGCCGGCGGACCTGTTCGTGCGGTACTTGAATTAGCTGGAGTACAAGATATTTTATCTAAATCTCTAGGTTCAAGCACACCAATCAACATGGTACGTGCAACTATTAACGGATTAACTCAACTGAAAAGTGCTGATGAAGTTGCAAAACTTCGCGGTAAAACTACAGAAGAGCTATTCAACTAGGGGAGGGAAAATACATGGCTACTAAATTAGAAGTTACCCTCACAAAATCAGTGATCGGTTCTAAACCGGCACAACGCAAAACTGTCCAGTCATTGGGTTTACGCAAAATGCATCAAACAGTTGAGCACCAGGACAATGCTGCTATTCGCGGTATGCTTGATAAAGTCGCTCACTTAGTAACTATTAAAGAAGTTTAATCCCTGATTTCTATAGAAGGAGGTGCCAACCAAATGAAACTTCATGAATTAAAACCAGCAGAAGGTTCACGCAGCTCAAGAAAGCGCGTCGGACGCGGTATCGGTTCAGGTACTGGTAAAACAGCAGGTAAAGGTCATAAAGGTCAAAATGCTCGTTCAGGCGGAGGAGTTCGTCCTGGATTTGAGGGTGGCCAAAACCCATTATTCCGTCGTTTGCCAAAACGTGGATTTACAAACATCAACCGTAAAGACTATGCAGTCGTGAACGTGGATGTATTGAACCGTTTCGATGAAGGCACAGAAATTACACCTGCATTGCTTATTGAATCAGGTGTTGTCAGCAACGAAAGATCCGGAATCAAAATCCTTGGCAACGGTAGCTTGAACAAGAAACTGAATGTTAAAGCTCACAAATTCTCTGGATCAGCTAAAGAAGCTATAGAAGCTGCCGGTGGACAAGCAGAGGTGCTTTAATGTTTCAGACAATCTCAAATTTTATGCGCGTGACTGATATTCGAAATAAAATCATCTTTACATTAGTGATGCTCGTCATTTTCCGCATCGGAACTTTTGTTCCAGTGCCGAATGTCGATGCATCAGTTTTGCAAGCTACTGATCAGATGGGTCTGATCGGATTCTTAAATACATTCGGTGGGGGCGCCCTTGCTAACTTTTCGATTTTAGCAATGGGAATCATGCCTTACATTACAGCATCGATCATTGTGCAATTATTGCAGATGGATGTTGTACCGAAATTTGCTGAGTGGGCGAAACAAGGTGAAGTCGGAAGACGGAAACTTGCTCAATTCACTCGCTATTTCACAATCGCACTTGCCTTCATCCAAGCAATTGGTATGTCCTACGGGTTCAACCAAATGAATAACGGGATGTTAATTCAAAATGATTCAATTTCAACTTACATTGTTATTGCAATCGTTTTGACAGGCGGTACGGCGTTTCTATTGTGGCTTGGTGAGCAGATTACGGCAAATGGTGTGGGGAACGGTATTTCGATTATCATCTTCGCAGGGATTGTCGCTGCAGTACCAGGTGCAATCAACCAACTTTATGCACAGCAGATCCAGGGAGCTGGAGATCAGCTTCCGATCAACATCGCTATTATGGCGTTGCTTGCATTAGCAGTTGTTGCCATTACTGTTTTGGTCATTTACGTTCAACAAGCGTTGCGTAAAATACCGATTCAATATGCTAAACGTGTTGCTGGCCGCGGTCAGTCAACTGGCGGGCAACAAACGCACTTACCTTTAAAAGTAAACGCGGCCGGCGTTATCCCGGTAATCTTTGCAGTAGCGTTTATGATTACGCCTCAAACCATTGTTACTTTCTTTGGAGCCAATGCGTTTACGGAAGCGGTTCAGAATACATTTGATTACACTCAGCCAGTCGGCATGATCATTTATGTCGCACTGATTATTGCATTCACGTATTTCTACGCATTCATTCAGGTTAATCCTGAAAACGTGTCGGACAACTTGAAAAAACAGGGTGCATATATCCCGGGAATCCGGCCGGGTAAAAATACACAGGATTATTTAACAAGTGTGCTTTACCGATTGACATTTGTCGGAGCTATTTTCCTTGCAGTCATTTCTGTTCTGCCGATTTTCTTCATTAATGTGGCGAACTTGCCGCAATCAGCACAAATCGGTGGTACCAGCCTGTTGATCGTAGTAGGGGTAGCGCTTGAGACAATGAAACAATTGGAATCGCAGCTTGTAAAACGTCATTACAAAGGCTTTATGAAATAAGATAGTTGTGGTGGGAACGTGAGAACGTTCCTTATCCGCTTGTCTGAGGGGGCATCCGTATGAATATCGTATTAATGGGTCTGCCTGGTGCCGGTAAAGGCACTCAAGCAGACAAAATAGTTGAGAAGTACGACATCCCTCATATTTCTACAGGTGATATGTTTCGTGCAGCCATCAAGGACGGCACGGAACTGGGCTTGAAAGCAAAATCGTTCATGGATCAAGGCGCTTTGGTGCCTGATGAAGTGACTATCGGTATCGTCCGTGAGCGCCTTAGCAAAGCGGATTGTGAAGATGGCTTTCTATTAGATGGCTTTCCGAGAACAGTCCCTCAAGCTGAAGCTCTAGAATCTCTTCTTGCCGATATTGGCAAGAGAATCGAGCATGTCGTAAATATCAAAGTTGATCAAGACGAATTGATTGCACGTTTGACTGGCCGCTGGATCTGTAAAGTTTGTGGAACTGCTTACCATACTGTGTTCAACCCGCCGCAAGTTGCTGGCGTATGCGACAAAGATGGTGGAGAGCTCTACCAGCGTGAAGATGACAAGCCTGATACCGTCAAGAATCGTTTAGAAGTTAATATGGAACAAACACAGCCGCTTCTTGACTTTTACGGAAGCAAAGGCGTGCTGGAAAATATAAATGGACAGCAGGACATTCAAAAAGTATTTGCTGACATTGATGCTCTTCTAAAGGGCGACCGAGGATAATTCCCGGCGCCGGGCGCAGTTAGTTGCCTCCATGCGGCTTTAAGGAGCACCGGAGATATGAATTTTCGAGAGCTGCAAAAGCTTGATGCCTTATTATATGAAAGCCGGTGCCGTTTGCTCCAGACCTAGTCTGAACCGTGCAATTCAGCACTGGAAATAGTATAATGGGTTTCGTGGAAGCATCTGTGTAACGGGTTTGGAACTCATCCTAAGCAGTCCGGGCGCTCGAGGATACGTGAGGCTGTAGGGCTTGACCGGATAATCCCGACCTGCAAAGTCGCAGGAACCGGAACTCGGAAGATGTCTTTTATATGTTACTCATGCAATCCTGGTGAATGAATAGAAAACAATTATTCAATCAGCATTTACTGTTTGAAGATGAGGGCTGACTTGTATACAGAAGGGAGACTGGGTCGATGGCGAAAGACGATGTAATTGAAATCGAAGGAACAGTCGTTGAGACTTTGCCTAACGCGATGTTTAAAGTAGAATTGGAAAATGGCCATACGATTCTTGCGCATGTATCCGGCAAGATCCGCATGCACTTTATCCGCATTCTACCGGGAGACAAAGTTACAGTTGAACTATCTCCTTACGATTTAACACGCGGTCGTATCACATACCGTTTTAAATAATCTTTTGCACTCCGGACTACTAAGGAGGTTGGGTTAGATGAAAGTGAGACCATCTGTGAAACCGATCTGCGAAAAATGTAAAGTTATTCGCAGAAACGGAAAAGTCATGGTAATCTGTGAAAATCCGAAACACAAACAAAGACAAGGCTAATATTGAAGGAGGTGCATCGAACACATGGCACGTATTGCTGGTGTTGACATTCCGCGCGACAAACGCGTAGTTATTTCATTAACTTACATTTTCGGTGTTGGTAAAACAACTGCTCAGAAGGTTCTTACTTCTGCAGGTATCTCTGAAGATACACGAGTTCGTGATCTTACAGAAGATGAGTTGAACAATATCCGTGAACAATTGGATCAATACAAAATCGAAGGTGACCTTCGCCGTGAAGTATCAATGAACATCAAACGCTTGATGGAAATTGCTAGCTTCCGGGGTATCCGCCATCGCCGTGGACTACCTGTACGCGGTCAAAATACGAAGAACAATGCGCGTACGCGTAAAGGTCCTCGTAAAACTGTTGCGAACAAGAAAAAATAATCAGTAAAGGAGGTTTCTTCTTAACATGGCACGTAAACAACAAACTCGTAAGCGTCGTGTGAAAAAGAATATCGAATCAGGTATTGCTCACATCCGCTCA
This sequence comes from Metaplanococcus flavidus, assembly GCF_042675885.1. Lineage (NCBI taxonomy): Bacteria > Bacillati > Bacillota > Bacilli > Caryophanales > Caryophanaceae > Metaplanococcus > Metaplanococcus flavidus. The sequence goes on from NZ_JBHTKI010000011.1 coordinate 48,360, forward strand.
ACATTTAACAACACAATTGTTACGATTACAGATATGCAGGGAAATGCAGTATCTTGGTCAAGCGCAGGTGCATTAGGATTTAGAGGATCACGTAAATCTACACCTTTCGCTGCTCAAATGGCTGCAGAAGCCGCTGCTAAAACTTCGATTGAACACGGTCTTAAAACTTTGGAAGTTACAGTTAAAGGTCCTGGTTCAGGTCGTGAGGCTGCTATCCGTGCACTTCAAGCTGCCGGACTAGAAGTTACAGCTATCAAAGATGTAACTCCAGTTCCTCACAACGGTTGCCGTCCGCCAAAACGCCGTCGCGTATAATCGTTAATCTGAATAGGGTTTTTGAACATCACGACTTACTGAATGTGTTCTGAATCGTTGCGAAAGTCTGTGACTATCGAATTCTTGGTTTAACGAAAATACCGACGTTGTGAAGGAGGGTAAAATGAATGCTCGAAATAGAAAAACCAAAGATTGAAACGGTTGAGATCGATAGCAATGCCAAATTCGGCAAATTTGTTATTGAACCTCTTGAGCGTGGATATGGTACCACTTTAGGAAACTCCTTACGTCGAATCTTACTTTCATCTTTACCAGGCGCTGCTGTTACTTCAATTCAAATTGATGGTGTTTTGCATGAATTCTCCACTGTTGAAGGTGTAGAAGAAGATGTAGCATCAATCATCCTGAATATTAAGAAACTGGCTCTGAAAATTTACTCTGACGAAGAAAAAGTCATTGAAATTGATGTAAAAGGTGATGGAACGGTTACGGCTGCAGATATTACACACGACAGTGATGTAGAAATTCTGAATCCGGATCTATATATCGCAACAATCGCTAAAAACGGCCACCTGCGTATGCGTATGTATGCCAACAGAGGCCGTGGATATGCTCGTGCAGATCAGAACAAACGTGAAGATCTTCCGATCGGCGTTATCCCGATTGATTCTATTTATACTCCAGTTTCCCGCGTTAATTTCCAGGTTGAAAATACTCGTGTGGGCCAGTTGGCGCATTTCGATAAACTTTCACTCGATGTCTGGACAGATGGCAGCATCGGTCCAAAAGAGGCAATTGCGCTGGGAGCAAAAATCTTTACTGAGCATTTGAACATCTTCGTCGGTTTGACGGATGAGGCACAAACTGCTGAAATCATGGTTGAAAAAGAAGAAGACCAAAAAGAGAAAGTCTTGGAGATGACCATCGAAGAGCTGGATCTTTCAGTCCGTTCTTACAACTGCTTAAAACGTGCGGGTATCAACACGGTACACGAACTGGCGAGCAAGTCGGAAGACGACATGATGAAAGTACGCAACCTCGGACGCAAATCACTTGAAGAAGTCAAAGTGAAGTTGGAAGATTTGGGATTGGGCCTTCGTAAAGAAGACTGAGTTCAAAATCGGATCCGAACTATTTAACGAAGGAGGGAAACTTCAATGAGAAAGCTTCAACGTACAAGTTCTCAACGTAAGGCACTATTGCGTGATCTTACAACAGACTTAATCGTACACGAACGCATTCAAACGACTGAAGCTCGTGCGAAAGAAGTGCGTTCAACTGTTGAAAAAATGATCACTCTTGGTAAACGTGGGGATCTTCATGCTCGCCGTAAAGCTGCAGCATACATCCGCCGTGAACTAGTGACAACTGCTGACGAAGAAGGCAACGAAAACACAATCTTTGCTTTGCAAAAATTGTTTGATGATGTTGCACCACGTTACGCAGAACGTCAAGGCGGCTACACGCGCATCATGAAAATGGGGCCTCGTCGCGGAGATGGCGCACCGATCGTAATTATTGAATTAGTTTAATTTTCATCTTCTGAATCAATTTTTGCTTCGGCAAGGTTGGTTCTTCTGAAGAGGGTTCACGCCCTCTTCTTTTAGCATAATGATTTATACGACAATATGAAAAGCTGAGTGTTATGATGAGCGAGCCTTTATGAGGCGGCGTCTCGTCTAGCTCTACGCACCTCATTCAACCCCGGCTTAAGCAACTGGGGAGCTATAGAGACAGAAAAGCGCATTTCTCTGAATGAGGTGCGCGCTTTTTTTTATTTATTTTACATATGCTTGTTCTACCGAGTAGAGTAGAGACGAGATGAGTCAGGGGAGGTCAGCTGAGATGAATTCGGAAATTTTGTCATTCGAAAACGTGACATTCACATATAATGCAGAAGATGAAGGAGTACAGCCGGCAGTGTCGGGTGTGTCCTTTTCCATACAAGAAGGAGAATGGATCGCCCTGGTCGGACATAATGGTTCAGGAAAATCGACCATAGCGAAATTAATGAATGGCCTGCTGTTTCCAGGAAAGGGAGAAGTGAAGGTTTTCAGTCAGACAATGACTGAAGACACCTTATGGGACATCCGGTCACAAATGGGAATGGTTTTTCAGAATCCGGACAATCAATTTGTCGGAGCTACAGTGCAGGACGATGTAGCTTTCGCTTTGGAAAATAACGGCGTTCCGCATAAAGAAATGGTGGAACGGGTACACGAGGCACTGAGCCAGGTGAAAATGGAAGATTATAAGGACCATGAACCTCACCATCTATCGGGTGGGCAAAAACAGCGGGTGGCGATTGCCGGTGCACTCGCCATGCGGCCTAAATTGCTGATTCTCGACGAGGCCACGTCAATGCTTGATCCGCAGGGCCGGAGAGAAGTCATTGAGACAATCCGCCGGTTGAGAGAGTCTGCAGGACTTACAGTTATTTCGATTACGCATGACTTGGAAGAAGCGGCTTTGGCTGAACGGATCATCGTCATGAATCAAGGCGGAAAACACGTGGAAGGCTCGCCGAAAGACGTTTTTCAGCGTGGCAGCGAATTGACGGAAATGGGATTGGACCTGCCTTTTGCAATGCGGATGACGCATTTATTGCAGGAAGCGGGAGTGGGGCTTCAGGAAGAACATATGACAGAAGATGAGTTGGTGGATGAACTGTGGAAATTTTACTCGAAGGCGTAGGCTATAGTTATGCTGAAGATACGCCATTTGAAAAAAGAGCTTTAACGGATGTTAATCTTCATATTCCTTCCGGCTCCTATACAGCAATCATCGGCCATACCGGTTCGGGCAAGTCGACAGTTCTTCAGCATTTGAACGCACTATTAAAGCCTACGGAAGGTACAGTCATGATCGGAGACCGAAAGATAGAAGCCGGCGTAAAGGCAAAAGATCTTCGGAACGTCCGCCGCCGGGTCGGTATAGTTTTCCAGTTTCCTGAGCAGCAGCTTTTTGACGAGACGGTGCTGAAAGATATCATGTTCGGCCCGCTCAATTTCGGTGTTCCCGAAGAAGAAGCTGAAAGGCGGGCGCGAGAACTTGTCGTGCAGCTCGGATTGCCGGAGGGAGTGCTGGAGAAATCGCCATTCGATTTATCTGGCGGCCAGATGCGCCGCGTCGCCATAGCGGGTGTTCTGGCGATGGAACCGGAAGTTCTGGTGCTGGATGAACCGACGGCCGGATTGGACCCGAGAGGGCGCAGGGAAATTATGGATCTTTTTTATGAGCTGCACCGGAGCAAAAACCTTACAACGGTTCTGGTGACCCACAGCATGGAAGATGCGGCAAAATACGCCGATCGTGTGGCCATTATGCATAAAGGCCGTTGTGTGGTTACTGGAGATCCGGAAGAGATTTTCTCAAATGAAGAGCAATTAGGCGATTACAGCCTCCAGGCGCCGCGCAGTGTAAGACTTCAGCGGGATTTTGAAGAACGAACAGGTGTAAAGCTCAGCGATATTTCATTGACTGAGGAAGCGCTGGCGCAGAACATTGCCTCGATCTTGGCGGAAGGACGTGGATCCCTATGATGGAGAAAATGATTTTCGGCCGGTTTATACCGGGTGATTCAGTCATACACCGGATGGATCCGCGGGCGAAAATTCTTTTTGTGTTTCTATTTATCGCCATTGTTTTTGTCGCCAATAATGCAATAGGTTATGCCATCTTGCTCGGCTTTACGCTATTAGTGGTGTTCCTTTCTAAAATCCGGCTGTATTTTTTGATAAACGGCTTGAAACCGGTCTTTATTCTATTGATATTTACCTTTTTCCTGCACCTCTTCTTTACCAGGGAAGGGGATGTAATATTCAGTTTCTGGTTTATAGAAGTTTACGAGGAAGGTCTAAGACAGGGGATTTTCATTTCCATCAGATTTCTGGTGCTGGTGTTCATCACCAGTGTCCTGACATTGACTACTTCCCCGATCTCGATAACGGACGGCATTGAAATTCTGCTGGGACCATTTAAGAAATTAAAATTGCCTGTGCATGAGCTCGCGCTGATGATGTCGATTTCGCTGCGTTTCATCCCGACATTGATGGATGAAACCGGTAAAATCCTGAAAGCGCAGATGGCCCGTGGATCTGACATTGGCTCGGGTCCGATGAAAGAGCGGGTCAAAGCTGTCGTCCCACTCTTGATTCCGTTGTTTGTCAGCGCCTTTAAACGTGCTGAAGATCTGGCGACCGCCATGGAAGTCAGAGGCTACCGCGGGGGAGAAGGACGAACGCGCTATCGCCAGCTGAACTGGCGGGTAGCGGACACTCTCAGTTTGCTGATGCTCGCAGGGCTGACGGCGATCCTTTGGTATTTCCGGGCATAAGGAGAGAAATTATGAAACGAATGAAAGCGGTCATCGCATATGACGGTTCCGGGTTTGCGGGCTATCAGATACAGCCGGAATCACGGACCGTCCAAATTGAATTGCTGAAAGTGCTGAAGAATATCCATAAGGGGCGCGATGTCCAAGTGGTGGCAAGCGGCCGCACCGATGCGAAAGTTCATGCCACAGGCCAGGTGATTCATTTTGATACGGATTTCAACATTCCGGTCGAGGGGTGGCTGAAGGCATTGAATGTGCTGTTGCCGGAAGATATTCGGGTACTCGGCATCCAGGAAGCAGAGGCCGGATTCCACGCGCGTTACCATACGATCGGAAAAACGTATCGCTATAAATGGGACCTCAGCAATATCATCAGTCCATTCACAAGGAATTATATGGTCCATATAAAACAGCGCCCGGATGTCGCATCGATGCGCAAAGCGGCAAAAGCGATTCTGGGCACGCACGACTTTTCCAGTTTCTGTGCTGCGAACACAGGAGTGGTTGATAAAGTGCGGACGATCCGGCGCCTGGACTTTGAAGAACACGGGGAAGAATTGCATATGGTTATCGAAGGATCCGGTTTCCTCTATAATATGGTGCGCATTATTGCGGGCACATTGTTTGAAGTGGGTATCGGCAAACGGACGCCGGAAGAAGTGGCGGAAATTATCCGTTCCGCAGACCGGGGAGCAGCCGGGAAGACCGCTGCAGCGCATGGTTTATATCTCGAAAACGTCGAGTATGAAAACTGAAGCAACCATTCCTGGTGTTTTTAGAAAAACGCTTGACTTTTTAGCGCTGGCGTTATAACATGATGTATGGTATTTTCATTACCCCCACGATATGCCCCGGAAGGTTATTTGTGCTAGGGATAACGAAAAAACGGAACAGCGGAACACTGTATTTTTAATTTCAAACGAGATGATTTATTAGGAGGACAATATACATGCGTACAACATTCATGGCTAAAGGTCACGAAGTAGAGCGTAAATGGTTGGTTGTCGATGCAGAAGGGCAAACTCTTGGACGTTTAGCTTCTGAAGTCGCTTCAATCTTACGCGGGAAATACAAACCAACATTCACACCAAACGTTGACACAGGTGATCACGTGATCATCATCAACGCTGACAAGATCCACCTTACAGGTAAAAAACTTACGGACAAAATCTACTATCGCCACACACAATTCACTGGCGGTTTGAAACAGCGTACTGCACTTGAAATGCGCACGAAATATCCGCAAAAAATGCTTGAATTGGCTATCAAAGGGATGCTTCCTAAGAACTCTCTTGGACGTCAAACTTTCAAGAAACTTCACGTATATGCAGGACCGGAACATAACCACCAGGCACAACAACCGGAAGTTTACCAACTTCGCGGCTAATAATCAGTAAATTAGAGGAGGATACACCTTTGGCACAAGTTCAATATTTAGGTACAGGTCGCCGTAAAAATTCAACAGCACGTGTCCGTTTAGTACCAGGAGACGGCACAATTACAATCAACAACCGTGACGTATCGGATTACGTTCCATACGAAACTCTTGAGCAAATCATCAAACAGCCACTAGTAGCTACTGAAACTCTTGGAAGCTATGATGTGCTTGTAAACGTAAGAGGCGGAGGCTTCACAGGTCAAGCTGGAGCAGTACGCCACGGAATTGCACGCGCTCTACTAACTGTAGACCCTGCTTTCCGTCCAGCACTTAAAACTGCTGGCTTGTTAACTCGTGACCCACGCATGAAAGAACGTAAGAAACCAGGTTTGCGTTCAGCTCGTCGTGCACCACAGTTCTCGAAACGTTAATAGACTTGTTGATGTACCAGCGTTTACGAACCATTTTTGGTTCAAGTTGGTGCAAATCAATAATTTTTATTACAACGAATTTAACAGATTTAAAGCATCGGCATCCTGCTGGTGCTTTTTTTCTGGCATTAATTCGAGGTAATAGTTTTGAGTCGTTTGAATATTGATATGTCCAAGTCTTTGGGAAACGTAGGCAATATCAATGTTTTGGGAAAAAAGGAATGATGCATGTGTATCCCGTAAGCCATGGAAGGTCGTTTTCGGAATCTCTAACTGCTCTAATAGATCAGAGAGTAATTCAGACTGTTTAAAGCCGCTGAAACCGAAGGTATAGCCGTTATCCTTGGGCGGTATATTGTTTATTAGGTTGTATACTTCTTGATTTATGGAGACATCACGTTTAGCATTTTGAGTTTTTAGTGAAGTATCAGTAGAGGTAGGACTAATTGAATGTCTAACTTCAATACCGTATTCATATAGACTCTCAGGACGTATAGCTAATAATTCACCACGTCGCATGCCGGTTTCTAAGGCAAGTAGTACCAATAGGTTAAATTCGTCTTCAGGGTGCTGTAAGAGGTGATTTCGCAACTTCTTAAGGTTAGTGATGGATATTGCTTTATTACGCTTAGGAGGAGTCTCGCCACGTGTTTTTACTAAACGTGCGAAATCATTTGCAATGTAACCACGAGCGTATGCATCACGTAAAGAAGTTTTTATCTTAAGAAGCACTTCGTGTGTTGTTTTACGTGAATGTGTTTTAGCGTATTCGTCAATTTTTTTCTGAACAACAATATCGTTTAAATCTTTTAAACGAATATCTTTGAACAAATTTTTTACTACTTGAGATGTCCTAAGATAATTTTGAAACGTAGTTTCTTTGACATCATTAACTTTTACTAGGTAAATCCATCGCTCAAAAAAGTCCGCAAATGTCGTTGTTCTCTCCGCCAGTTCTTTACCTCCTCCTTTAGCTAATTCCATCTCTAACGCCCAAAGTTGTGCTTCTTTCTTCGTTAAAAATGTTTGAGATAGCTTATTGTGTTTTCCTTGCTTATATAAGGAAATTTGCGCTCGATATGCTTTTCCTCTTTTTACGATACTAGCCATACTATCAAATCCTCTCATAAAAATAGTTGATAGGATGCTAGTTGAATACAACTGAATTGTATTCGGAAACTAGCATATTATCAACTGGCGGTAATTTAAACGGATTGTTTCTCGATGAACTGCATTAAAGATTTTATAGTGTATCGTTCTTGCCGCCCGATCATAAAGCGGATAAGGTCATTATGAGGTCGTATATATTTATCGAATGATTTTGGGTCTACACCTAGAAAACTGGATGCCTGTTCTCTGGTTAAGAGGTAGGGGTAATCCTTCAAAATACTTTGTAAGCTCATTAGAATATCTCCTCCTTTTGAAATGTCTATTTGAATGGATAGCCTTGTTTTGTGTAGAGGACGGAATACTTTTTCAGCCACAATAAAACCTCTTCGGTAGGCTCATAATTTTCAAACTCATCTTGAAGAAATTCAACACACTTTTTAAGCCCCTCATCTCCCCAAATGTGCCAGACTTTAAACAAGTAGGGAAAGAGTCCTGAACCACTTAAAACATGCATTTGTGACTGTTCTAACAAGTTGTTTCTCGGTGAAGGGCTATTAAACATAAAGTTCCTTTGATTGAGTAGATTGAGCATCTTTTTTGTGTAAGTTGTTAATTTCTCTGATTTAACGTAATAGAATTGGTAACGATCAGTTAAAGCCGAAACGAGTAAATTTTTTAACTCGACGTCAGTATTTATAGTTTCCAATTGTTTTGATAAGCTATGCGCATATGCTCCTTTGAAGACTGATTCAAAGCGCACCCAGCTTTCACAATTAATTGCTTCTTCATAACGAACGCCCAGGGTATCAATTTGTTCTTTTTTCTTATCGTAGACTCTCAGTAAAGATTTGATGCTTTTGCCTTTTGAACCTACATAAAAAGTTGATGTTATATTATTTTTTGTAATGGCTGATAAATCTGAGTGATTTTTTCTTCCGGCAGCAGTTTTGATAATCTGATTTTTTTTAGTGAGCTGATTGTAAATTGTACTTACATTCAGTTTTTCATTAATAAAATCAATTGCAATGTCAATTCTTGATAATCTGGAAGTATACAAAGCATTATTATTTACGTTTTTAAGAAACTGATGAATCTGTATGGAGCTATTAAATAAAGATTCATATTGCTTTCTATATGCCATCCACGCATGCGCAGAAAACTTTATGCAAATGCCCATTTGTATAAAATCTGTATGATAAGCGATTGCGAAATAATAGGGTTTATTATCGCAAACAAAGCCATTTGAATATCCTTGGGGCAAAGAGTGTGACACTTCTTTTAGTTCACCTAATACAGTTTCTAAGTTTGACAGTCTAACGAATTCATTAATGAGATTGATAGCCATACCTTCCCATCCTTCGATGTAGCTAGGTCTTCGGTTTGGCTGCAACACTAATGTAAACTCATCAGTTTGAACATCCAGCAAAGTTATCACTCCTTTTAAGACATAAAACGTTGATAAATCAGCGTTCGTGTGGGCTTTATTGTGTTCCGGAACTTGGGTTTCTACAAAACCCAAGTTCCGGTTTTAAGAGATTCACAGCCTCTAGGATGTCAAAGTCCAGATAGCTAAAGTGGCAAATTTTAGGCGTGCTTGCTACGATTGGACAAGTGAAGACTCCTTGACCTAATGAAAATTCTTTCTCGGGTATATCCACTCCAGCACCAAAAGCCGTCGTGTAAGTCTGTTTTTCAGCGTTACCAAGTACAAACTTTACCGGCAAGTTTTCACGCAAGTTAGTAGGTAACAATGTGGCATCGGATTTTTGCATAACAATCCATATGAAAAATCCTAATTGTCGTCCTTGTAACACCACTTGAGATAGTAGCTTCATGACTTCATCACGCTTTTTTTTGTCCATGGTCTGCAATACGGTCTGAAAACTAGCAAATTCATCAAATATGAAGATATATGGCTCGTAATGGAAATCTGCATATGTTGCTTCTAATTTCGTACCAAGATCTTTTTTAATGTCTTTTTTTCTAGCTTCCATAGCTTCATTGAATGTTTGCAGTAGTTTAATAATGTCTTCTATGTCGGTGGCGGTATTTTCTTGTGAAAGCCTTTCGCCAAGAACAGCAAGACTCGAATTTTTTGGATCGGCAAAGTAAATATTGTAAACAATATTTTTAGTCAGCATTTGCAGGATGAGCGAATAAAGCGCATATGTTTTACCCGAACCAGTTTGCCCAACTAACAAAGTCCCGTGCAATGAAATTGAGATGGACTTATCAATCAGGAGTGTATAATCATCTAGTTGAGACGACTGTTTCTTTAAATCCCAAATAGTATTGAACTTAAGCTGTTGATCAATGTTGCTGTCGTAAATTTCAAAGATATAATAAAGTTCATTATTTGATAAATATGCTCTATCAACAATAAAATTATCCAAAGCAAAGGAAATGTTTACATCGCCTATGTCTTTGTTAAGGTTGATGTTTTCGACAAATAACTTCGCTTTTGAATATTCGTTGGAAAACTCTAATTTGATTTTTGGTAATTCGGCTACTTCGGTATTAAAGTAAACTCTTTTGTTGTAATAATTAGCGTCAAGAAAAGCTTTCCTCAGCTTGAGAAGGGTAAGGTAGTGGAATGTAGCGTATTTCATGCCTTTAGAAGCCTTGTTGCGAATTAGCCAGATAATTACTTGAAAAGTAAATATGACTGTTACAAGTGCTATAAGCCGGCTACTTAATTGTATAAAGACTCCCAACTTTAGTTGGGAGTCAATATAATTTAGAGAGAGCACCAGAACAACAAGCATCAAGCAAGTACTGAATATGAAAATGCCATTCTGTTGTCGTTGTGTTCTTAACTTACTTTGTTTGAACATTGACTTTTTCCACGTTTTTGAATCGAAGAATCAAGTCAAAGCCTATAACGAAAGATTTTTCTTGATCGAAATCAATTAAGCGTACATAGTCGCCTTTTTGAACATCGATACGATCTATACCATTCAAGATAGTGACATCGAAGGTGTTTAATATGTTGTTATCTCTCTTATGGCCAGTTTTCTTATCGTTACCGTAATCTGTATCATCTTTGGCAATTGCCAAGGTTAACATGACACCTTTTTCGTCTGGATCTTTTTTATTTGCATATGGTCTTTGGGAAACCAGTCTGTATGCGTTGTGTGTGTTTTTTAGAAATTCCTCTGCTTTGAATTTGGTCTCTGTGAAGACCCATGCGTTTGCGATCGGCATAGTGCATAACCTCTTTCTATTAGTTTTTATAAATACTTGTCTTCAATTTTGGTCAGTTCATCTAGAGTGGTTGCTGCATTGTCGACATTTTCGATGATTAACTTAACATTTTCGAAATAAAGAGTAATAGGCTCAAAATAGAATTCATTTAAATATTTTTCTAAAATGGATTTAGCTTCTTTTATATTCGTTTTGTTAAGTTGATCTGCGAAATCATCGAAAAGTAACCCGACATTATAAATTTCTCCGTAAGACCATGTGTTTTTATGCCCATGCAGGTTTGGGTAAGGTGATCCCATATTTTTTTCCTCCTTTCTTATTTGTGATTTAATCATATCATTTATTAAGTTTTTTATAAGGAAAACCATAGGGAAAAGATCATGGGGAAATCCAGTAGATAAATGTTGATTTAAAAGGTTTTTTATCTAATTTTAAGAAATATTATCAGGAAGTGGGTCTTAGTATGACGTGTGATTTAAAAGAGGAAGTAAAACAAAAGGAAATACTCGAGTATTTTGAAAGAAAGTATGATGAAAAGAATATCATCACTCAAAGAACAATAAGGAATTGGATGAAGGAGTTAAATATCGAATGTATTCAACCAACTCCTAAAAGAAATGCTGATAGACGTTATAAAAAAGAAGATATTTTAAATTTAGAAAAAAATAAAATGGACACTTTATTTAATAAAAAATATAAAAGACAACAAATGAAGTATGAAAGTCAAACATCTAACCATTTGGCAAAAAAAGGACAAGATGAATTTGCAAGGACTGTTGAGGCTGAGGAAGACTATAAGAGGTATTTGAATGCCCCTTCACATGTACAAAGAGGCGAAGATTTTGACCGACAACTCGAAGTTCAAGCAGATAAAATTATTAAAGAGGATATGCTAGAATTGTGCTTTAAAAAATTGTTTCCAAATACGGTAATAGATAGAGACGAATTAAAAGAAAACTTGCTATTACTAGATTCAGAATTTTTTTCGAATGATACAGAGAAAGGTATTGCGATGGATTATGTAGAAAGGAAGTTATACATCAAACACTAAAACATATAAATTGTTTCATAAGCAAAAAACAGGGGGGATTATAATGACTATTGATGTTGATTTATCGAGTCAGGAGTATGAGGTATTTGATATCATCAAGAAACCAAGTTTTGTGAATTTACAAAGCAAGAATTTTATATTTGGTAAAAATGGAATGGGGAAATCTACGCTCTGTAAGATAGTGAAAAATCAATTTGAAAGTTACTATGACGTAAAAGTTTTCACTGGTTTAAATAATATTTTAGAAGATAACAAGTTAAATGCACTTGTACTAGGTGAGGATAATGTAAAGGCTGCATCAGAATTAAAGCAAGTGGATTCAGAACTATCAATACTTGAAACAAACAAAGAAAAGTTACGCACGAAGTTAAAGTCATTGGGTGAGAAAAAAGATTTTGAAGATGAAAAAGTTGTGAAACATGATCTTTGTATAGCCAGAGAAGCAGAGGAGTCTAAACTTCAAAACCAACGAAAGGATATGGACTTTTTTCTTCAAAGCAAAGCAAAACAGCTCAAGGAATTTAACAGCCCTCGAATAACAAAGATAACCTATTATAAAAATGACTTTTTAAAAGATATTTCAAACTTTAAAATTATAGAGGAAGTAGAAGAACAAAAGTGCAAGAATATACTAAATGAAAAACCAAAAAGTATAATCCCAGATTATGAAGTCATAGATATAGATTTTGTAGGAATCATTGATAACGTAAATGAGATTTTACAATATAAAATCAAAGAAGTAATTACTGTAAAAGAAATTGATGATGATCTTGTTAAAAAAGAATTTGCACTAAAGGGATTAAAAATACATAAAGCTGGTGAAAATTGTTCGTTTTGTGGAAATAAAATTGAAGAAGAAAGATTAACAAATTTGGAATTATTAATCTCTTCTACGGAAATTAAAGAAAATGAAAAAAGAATAAAAGATGAATATGAGAAGATTGAAAAACTAATAAAACTGATGGAAAAAACAAGACTATTAAATAAAGGAGATTTTTACAGCCATTTTAGTAGTGAAGTAGATAATATAAACAAAAATCTAGAAATTAAAAAAGAAGAATACAAAAATTTACTTTTAACATTAAAAGACAAACTAAATGAGAAGTCTAGAAATGCTTTTAGTACTGTTAGTGAAATTAATATTAAAATTCCTGATAATTTCCTTCATCTAAATGAAGGAATTCAGGAGTTGATTATCCAAAGTAATAAATTAACTGGAAATTTAACAAATGAGCAAAATTTGGCAAAAGAAAAATTGAGATTGCACTATGTAGGATTGAAACTAAGAGAGAAGGAAGAATATAGAAAGGGATGGCGGGGGTACGAAATCGAGGATTACGAATTAACGTCTACAAAGGAGAATATTAAAAAAATTACTAATGAGATTAAAAATAAGAAACTAGCTATAAAGGGTTTAGAAACCGAACCTGAAAAAAATACTTTAAACTATTTACTGGTAGAAATTAGAAAACTAGAAATCGTAAAGTTAGAAATTTTAAAACATACTAGGAGTACTTATAAACTTGTTAGGATTATTAATGATAAATTGAAGCGTTCAGGTAAGTTGAATTTAGAATTGACATTGCGAGAAGATGAAAATAAAATTGAGCATTATCAGGTTAAAGACGGAGAAACTATCCGTTCAATTGATAAATTATCTACAGGTGAAAAAAATATAATTGGGTTCCTGTATTTCATTGAGAGCTTAAATAATCTAGAAAGAAAGAGCCATAAAAACAAAATTATTATTTTTGATGATCCGATGAATTCTAATGATGATACTATGCAGTATTTGATGATTACAGAAATCCAAAAATTATATCGAAATCAATATCTCGATAAGTTTAATTCAAAGAAGGATTATTTTGTGTGTTTAACACATAATGCGCACTTCTATTTAAATGTTCAACCCTATGGAAATCATAGGAAACAAAAACTAGTAGGTGATAATGAACTAAAAACTGTCTCTAAATATAATGAAAATAACTATTATAGGATTGAAGACAGAAACTTTGTTCGTATCACTTCTGAAAAAGAAGATTTTAATACGCATTATGAGTTTTTGTGGATTGAATTAAAGAGCCTGTATAATAACAATTTGTTAAACTCTATGCTCAATTCAATGAGAAGAATCATAGAAACATATACTAAGTTCAACAAAATACACCTTGATAAGTTTTATAAAAATAATGAACAACATAGGAAGCTATTTGACGTCAATTCACATTCAATAGATGATCATTCAATGGAGACCCTGGGAAAAGTAAAGGAAGAATTAATAGAAATCTTAGAACAAATATTTAAATCAAATCATGCAGAAAATCATTTTAATACTTATTGGAAAAAACCTAATAATTCTTAATTAAACCTAAAAAACCCTATAGTTGATAAAGCTAGTAATTGTATTCAACCAGCACCTACTATTGATTCAAATTGGTTCAAGTAGAATCATTTTCTTTCCATATATATGTGTGTTTATCCATTTATTATTTTATTCATTATTGATACAAGTGGATTTATGTGGATTAGCAATACTTATTTTTTATTAGTACAGTTCTCGAAACGTTAATATTATTAAAAACCCCTTTTCTCTTCGGAGAAAAGGGGTTTTATCTTTGTCTGAATTCCTAATGAAAGAGATGAAACCACACAAGAGCGGCTTTTTCCGCTTTTCGGTGTCCAGACTCCAGGGGCCTAGCTCAAGCCTGCAGTGCTCCTGCATCGCTTCGCTAGCTTCGTCGCAAAGAGTCGGCCGAACTCCCTTCGACCAACTCTTAGCTGAACAGGCGCTGTCGCTTTTCTACCAGAAAGTCAGAATTGATTTAAAATTAATAACGCTATGTTATACTGTACGGTGAGCAAAAGTGATAAGGAGTGTATATATATGTTGACTGAAGTACAAGTTCGCGAATTACTCGGAGAAGTACAAGATCCGTTTTTACATAGATCGCTGGCAGAAACAGATGGCATCACCTCGGTAAAGATCAAAGAGGAGAAAAATCATGTCAGTGTGAAATTGGCGATTGCCAAAGTGAATACACCAGAACAGATGCAATTGCAGATGAAGGTCGTTGAAATCCTGAAAGGCGCTGGAGTGGATTCAGTCGGAATCCGTTTTGAAGAGCTGGCTCCGGAAGCGATGGCTAAATTCCGCGGCACGGCAAATGAATCCGAAGCACAGGATCTATTGTCTCCAATGAACAAAGTCGAATTCATCTCGATTGCCAGCGGGAAGGGCGGGGTTGGTAAATCCACTGTTTCCGTCAACCTTGCGATTGCGTTGGCACGTCTCGGCAAGAAAGTCGGGTTGATCGATGCAGATATTTACGGGTTCAGTGTTCCTGATATGATGGGAATCGAAAAAACACCTGTCGTGCGTGGAGATACGATTATTCCGGTTGAACGTTTCGGCGTCAAAGTCATTTCGATGGGCTTCTTCGTTGAAGAGAACATGCCGGTCGTATGGCGCGGGCCGATGCTCGGTAAAGTACTGGATCAATTCTTCCGCGATGTGGAGTGGGGCGATCTGGATTATCTTCTATTGGACTTGCCACCGGGAACTGGAGATGTCGCACTCGATATTCACCAGATGCTTCCGGCTTCCAAAGAAATCGTTGTTACGACTCCTCACCCGACAGCAGCCTTCGTTGCGGCGCGTGCAGGGGCGATGGCATTGCAGACGGACCACGAAGTTCTTGGTGTAATAGAGAACATGTCCTGGTTTGAAAGCAAAGAAAGCGGCAAGAAGGAATACCTATTCGGACAAGGCGGAGGACCAAAGCTTGCGGAAGAGCTGCAAGTGCCGTTGCTCGGACAGATTCCTTTAGGTCAGCCGGACTGGAATGAAGCGGACTTTGCGCCGTCTGTATATCTTGAAGACCACCCAACCGGTAAGCTCTACGGAGAGATTGCCGAGAGCATCCTGAAACAATTTGCAGCTAAACGTCAATAATCCCAACCCGGAAACCTTTTACTGGTTTCCGGGTTTTTAATTATGCCGAAACTTCTAACAGTTCTTGGGACTTCAAGCTTTGTTCACATCTGGGCGGTTTCGTTTATGGATTTTTGCTCTTGCGATTGGTACAATCTTTAAAGAACTTCAAATAACGGAGGCATTAATGTGACAATACGAAATTGGGTAAAATTCTTTATAAATGCAATGCTGATAGGTGGAGCGATTACTGGGGTCCTCGGATTGTTCATACGATGGAACGATGTTTTCGCAGCGCCATTCGAAAACGGTGCGTGGGGTGAATTCATTGCCGGCTTTATCTGGTTGGTTGTAGTCGGGATGACGATGAGCCTGATTGCGCAAATGGGATTTTTCGCTTATTTGACAATCCATCAATTCGGAATCAATATGTTCCGGACGTTAACTCTTTGGAATTGGGTGCAGTTGCTGATCATCGCCGTAGTGATTTTTGATTTGATTGTCTTCCGATTTATGCCGAATGCCGATACAGCTGCTCAGGGCTGGTTGTATGCGGGACTTCTGACAATACTGATTGTAACATCGGTAGTGACAGCTTATTTCAAAGCGAAGTGGACCACGAAATCGACGTTCATATCCGCTTTGTTCTTTATGATTGCCGTGACTACACTGGAATGGCTTCCGGCGTTGATGGTTCAAGCGGGAAATGCCGACAGCTGGGTTACCTTGCTGTTGTTCCCATTCCTGGCCGTAAACGCATACCAATTGTTGGTGCTGCCAAAATACAATGCCAAGTCTGATGAAGACCGTCAGAAACTGGAAGAGCGCCGTGCGACACGAAAAGAAAATGCTAAGCCTGCTGCGGGGAAATCATAAGATTTTGAAGTGCCTGCTGAAACAGCAGGCGTTTTTTTATTTGGCATT